>JAHEDB010000144.1 GCA_024641465.1 Chromatiales bacterium
ATCAGAACCGAGTTTGTGTAGCCCCTTGTCATGCAAGCTGGCCAGCAATAACTCACCGTCAGGCGCGACCCGGAATTGACCAAAGCGGGCCGACTCATAACGTTTGCCCTGCCCCTCCTGAAAGAAATAGCCATTGGTAGCAAACTTCAGCATTCCGCCACGTATGCGATAACGCAACACAATTTCATCCTTTTCCAGCGACTGTTTATTCTCCAGGCGTCTGAAACGGGCCACCGCCCTGTCGTCCAGGCCCACCACCACCTTGCCATCGGCGGAAACGATATCCCGGCGCCAGTGCCTGTCCTTATCCTTCGGCAAGGCGGCATAGATCTCATTGGTGAGTTTATAATTCAGCGCCATGTAATCGCCCTGCATCAGTGAGCGCGGGTCAACCGGTGCCAGTTCGAGATAAACGATCCGGCCTTCTCTCAGTTGGCGTTCCTTGCCCACAATCGACCAGTTCACCAGCAACAAAACCAGCACACCCGCCAACAGCGGTAGTTTGCTACGCATGGCCCGCCTCCCGTATCCTGGACTGCCACACATGAATGACAACACGCACAGCCATAAGTAACAGCCCCATCAGTGCCAGCAGTTTTGATTTTTCCAGCAGGCTGACATCCAGCCGATAATAATAGGCCGAGATATCAAATAGTAATGAGACGATACCCAGCCCGGTGAGCATCCTGTTGCCGTTGGCGTAACCAAGTAACAGGATCATGATACCGATGGTAATGCCATGGGCCTCCAGCGAGACCAGAACCAGCAATAAGGTCACCACCATCACCGCGCCGGTTATCTGTAACGATTGAGTTTTTTGCTGTTGCTTTAATAGGGTCCATACCGTGCCTAGCATCACCAGCCCCATCAGCAACTCGCCCAGCCAGGGGCTGTCCAGCATCCCCTTTGTCAGATTGTCGGACAACAGGACGTCCATCATCTCTTTAGTGACCTGACTGCTATTGCCCTGATAGATCAGGGCCAGTGTCAGACCGTAAGCAATAGGTTTGATCTTGCCATGCAACTCAAGCCAGTCCAGCTCACGCAACCAGACAAAAGCCACGGCCGCCATCAACAAACCGACCTGGATAAAATAAAAGTGCCCGAACGCCAGGGCAATACAAATGGAAATGCTGGCAATAACTGTCGAGCAAAGGCGATGCAGACTATTCGGCATATACCAGGCGAGTCCGGCCTGCACCACGGCGGCTATTGTCCAGCTAAAGCCTTGCAGACTGTCTAAATGATAAAATATCCCAAAAGCGCCCAGACCCTGACCGGAAAAGCTAATCGCCAGCGCAAACTGGTTTTTAAAATCGCTCTCGGTCACTCCTTGCAGGATTTTATACGCCAGTCCAATCATTGCGGCGCCGAGGACTATCGCCACACCGGGATTCTCAAACACAAACTCAAATCCGGCGATAAAAAATCCCAACATAAAGCCGGCCGCCAGCCAACCGGAAAAACCCACCAGCAGGCGGACATACCAGGGGGATTCCGGCATGACCGGCGCAGCCAACTCGCCGCTCACCAGCCCCTTTGTCTGCAACTCTTGCCAGAGTGATTGCTGCGAATCGTTCATGACTCAAACTCCCTGTGAATGGACTTCAGCCAAAATGCCGCAGCGGCCGACAAGCCCGTCACCAACAAGGCGAGCAAGAGAAAGCCACCCACGGCATCGCCACCATCAAACACCAGACGACCGACAAGCGAGATCGCCACCACGATAACGGACAGACAAAAACCCGCAAGGATAAACAAATCGGCAATGCGTCTGCGATACACCCAATACACCACGGCAAGCCAGACGCTATAAGTCAGCACCACCAGCCAGGTCAGATCGTAATTGTCAAAAATCGCATGCAGACACAGCATGGTGATGGCCAGCCCACTGCCAACGGCGATCACTCTGACCGCCCAACGCTCGGCAAGAAAGGTAAATCGCCTGGCCAACATTTCCCAGCACAGCCAGGCAAGCGAATTAAAAATAAAGAGCTGCCAGAATGTTGCTTCGGTCGAAGAAAACACGATACCGGGCAGACCGGGCCTGACCTGGAAATAGAGGACAATCGACAGGTTCAACAGACTTATCCAAACAACCCAGAGTGCCGCAAATCGGCCCATCACCACCCACGGCAGGATCAACAAGGCCCAATTGGCAAACAACTGCCAGGTATCGGCACCGGTCTGATAGGTCTGGCCATAAAAGGCCAGCAACACCCCCAACAACAAACTCGCCACCAACAAACTCAGCTTGCCGCTTGTGCTATCCACCGCCAACCGCCAGTACGCCAACAGTGACAGCAGCAGCAATACTTCGATCAATCCAAACTTGGCAAACCGTCCCATCGCCTCCCAGTTGTAGGCAATAAAAAACATCACCGCAAAAGCCAACGCCAGACCACCCAGCCAGACCAGCAGATTTTTGATAAACAGGATCCAGCGTCCGGCATCAGGCAACACACCGACCGTGGTGAGGGCCGCCCTGGCATTTTCTTTCGTTATTATTCCCTGCTCGACCCAGTGCAGTATTAGTGTTCTCTTCGACAGCATTGTCCCCCCTTCTCCGACCATGTCGGCCGGCCTTGTTTAGTCAGTCAAATTATCCCTGTATAAATTTGAGCCACGACAATACTATTTCACTGCTTTTGTGCATCTGTCGTTGAGCCGGTTGTATTCTCCCGCACAGACAGGGGATCGGTAAAGAGTTTCGAATTGGGAATAAATATTCTATCCGTCTCGCTCTGAATAACGGTATAGCGCATATCAATCGATATTACCCTGCCCTCGAAACCACTGATACCAATGGTGTCACCTGTCGTAAATGGACGATACAACAGGATCAACACGCCCGACAGGAGATTGGAAACGGTATCCTTCAGGGCAAAGCCCAGCGCGAAACCGGTCAGACCCAACCCTGCCACCATCGCCGTAACATCGACACCCAGCGTGCCGAAGGTGGTAATTAAACCTAATATCCACAACCCGAGCCGGGTGCTGCGTAACATAAGGATCGACAGATTTTCCTCCAACCCCAATCGAATCGTTACACCGCGGATGACGTTCGTTGCCAGTTTCACCAAAAGCCAGAACAGCAACAGGATCAGCACGGCCATCCCTACACGCGGAAGCCAGGCAATCGCCTGGTCGGTTAGCAAGTTCAGATAATGATCCATTTCAATAGTCTCTTAATTTTTTTGGTTTCTGGAATAGCTTATTTCAGGAGCAGTTTAATGGCCGCATTGATAGCCTGTATATTTTCTGCATCTCCACCACGATCCGGATGGTGCTGCATGACCAGACGCTGATAGGTCTTGCGGATCGTCTCATCGTCCACCGGGTCGGTCAGCCCCAGAACTGTCAGTGCATCTTCACGATTATCCATACGGTGTATGCCGACCCAGAACGAGGCGATCAGTTCATCCACGGTTTGCTGGTCGGCCGTATCGTAATTTTTCCAATCCAGATAATACTCGCGTATCGCATCCGCTTGTGTCAGCCCCTGCTGGCCAGCCCGGTAATCGTGCCAGCGAATGACCAGCGGTGAAATTTCCAGCAAGGCCTGTTGCGACCGGGCAAGATCATCGGCCAGCCGGTAGAGTGCATGAAATAACAGAAAATGGGCACGATACAGAGCGAGTGAATCACCTATTTCCGTAGCCAACAAAGTTCCAAGTCGCTCATCCAGCTGCAATTGCTTAAGAAGTTCATACTCACTCCATCCATCACGGAGTTTTAGCGTCCTGCGCAGACAGGATATAAGATAATCCATCACTTCGTTAAAAGCAGTATGGGTAAATTTTCTTGCGTCAATCATAAGTTATTTCATCAAGGCAACCTCAACCCGACTAATTCACCTTTGCCCGGCAATACCGTCCCCACTCGGAGAGGGCTGTTTCCACTGTTTGGTAATCTACCGTTACCGGCGTCAGCTCATCGCCTTCATACAGACTGTCGATAAAAAATCCCTCCGGCAAACATTCAAACTCATAGCCATTTCCACTACCGTCAAAGTCTTCCTTCTCGCCGTTACGGTAGGCCTGTATATCCGCCAGGATCTCCTCGGCACGTTCCGGTGCATACTGCACATCCATCACTAAAAACCCCTGTAGAGTCCGGTGTCCGGGGTCTGTGTCATCGTAGCCTGGCCAGGTGAAAAGTTCTGTGCTCATCATCGGTTTCTTGCTTCAAGGAGTATAAATCGGGAAGCCGGTATTGATCCTGTTAGTACCAGCGCGTGCCGATGCTATGGTGAAAACAGAATCATTGGCACCAACACAATAGGCATTGCGGTCCCCGCTGGAGGGCGCACTGGGACCACACTGGGCCCAGCCCGGACTGGCGCAGTTACCGGTGTTATTCACCTGCGAATATACAATCGACCGCAACACCTGCCCCTGACTGCAATGGCTCGGGAACATACTGGAGAAACTCTTAGTGTAGTGGTTCATGCCGAATTTTAGCCGGATATTTTTCAGCGTGTACACCCCCGCCGCATTGGGGCCGGACGCTGTATTTGATGTTAAATAAGTGTTCGGCGCCTTGCCGTCTGGCATGGAATGGAAGCCTTTGGCGCGGGTCTTTTTGCCCACTTCGCCGCAGAAGATATGGTGCTGGTTGACCTGATAACCACTGACCGTCTCACTCCAGTCCGGCAGAGTCGAACAGTCGATGCCCTCGGCTGCGAAGGCGCCGGCGGTTACCAAATAGAATACTGCGACGATAACACTGAAGAATTTACGATTCATTGCTCTCCCCTTTGCTGTTTATGTGACAAGATGAACTCCCAATGTATAATCTCTATTCTACGTTAGACAATCTTGCTGTTTGATACATATTTTCCTGTGTGGCTCTATTTACCCAGAGCCTCCCACACATGCTCGGCAAAACCCACCCCCGCCTCAGCGTAATAGTTATAGGCAACGTCAGCACCGGCAGCCATAATGGCCTCAACATGTTCCGGGAAGACACCGGTGGCACTGATGTGGCCCGTGTAGCCACGTTTACGCAACTGGACCACGGCAATTTTCTTGGCTTCAAACTCCGGCATTGCCAATAACACCGCTTCTACTCCCTCCAGTTTTAATTTTTGCCAGAAACCCGGGTCTTCCGCATCGGCATAAAGGACGCGTCGTCCTGCAATACGATGACGCTCAACCTTTCCCGGGTCCGAATCCAGACCCACCAGGCGTTGTCCACGTTGTGTCAAAAAATCATATGCCCCTGTGCCGACGCGGCCCATTCCCATAATCAACAAATGCGCGTTACCCAATGAGATGGGTTCATCATCAGGATGCCGTTTGCCTGACTCAAAGCGACACAGCCCCGTTGCAAATCGATCATAAAGATCGTGTGCCATGCGATTCAGTGGCGCGGCTATCACAAACGATATCGCCACCGTAATCGCCATCAGGACAAGCCAGTCATTGGTCAGCCAGCCGTTAGTTACGGCCAGATGCCCAACGATTAAACCAAATTCACTGAATGTGGCCAGACTCAGTCCCGCCAGAAAGGCGGTACGTGCGCGTAAACGAAACAGCAGCAGGACGAAAAAGAATAGAATAAACTTAACAGGCAACAACAGACTGAGCAGGAGCGCATAACCAAAGGTCTCCAGCGTGGGTATGCCCGCCATGCCAATTTGCAGGAAGAAACCGACCAGAAACACTTCCTTCAAACTCCACAGGGAATCGGCAAGCTCTTTGGCGCGCGGGTGTTCTGCCACCATGGCGCCCAGCACCAGCGCACCCAACTCGGGGCTTAACCCGAAGAAGTGGAAGCCCGCGCCTCCCAACACCAGAGCGAGCAGCAAACCATATAACACCAGCAACTCATCATGTCCGCTGATATCCAGCAATTTCTGCACGGTGGCCCGTGAGATGGGTAAGGCCAGAAGCAGCAATATCCACGCCCAGGCTGAAGGGGCTTGCCCGCCTGCCAGACTCAGGAAGGCGACTGCCGCCAGGTCTTGTACAATAAGAATACCGATAGCGATACGACCGTGAAAGGCCCGCAATTCACGTTTTTCCTCCAGCACCTTAGCGGCAACAACGGTGCTTGAGAAACTCAAAGCAATAGCGATGACCGCAACCGTCACCCAACCAGCCCCCGCAACAAAGTGACCGAATAGCATTATCAGCCCAACCATCAAGGCCATGTGCAGCAAAGAACCCGCCAACACCTCAGACTTGGCAAG
>JAHEDB010000145.1 GCA_024641465.1 Chromatiales bacterium
GTGGAAGAGCAGGTCAAGGCCTATTCACTTGAGCATTACGTGTCTATCCAGCAAAAGAACGTTGCCGCTCTGGACAAGTTCAAGAAGTCCGGCAGTGTTGTGTCTCGTCTGAGCATGGAAGACGTGGCCGAATTCCGTCGCAAGGCCATTCCCATCTGGTACAAATGGGCGAAGAAGGATGGCGATGCGAAGCGGGTCTTCAAACTGCAACTGGATTACATGATGAACGATATCATGGGCTATGTGAGCGAAGCCGATATCAAGGGCCATTCCATCTAGGCAAGTAGTCAGTCAGGGGTCGGCGAAGATGCCGGCCCCTGCCTTTATTCAATCGTAGACATCGTTGGGGATTGTCGTATGAATAATTTACAAGGCTTCGGCTTCGTCGTACCACACTGGGCATACTGGGGATGGCTGGTGGTTATGCCGCTGGTCTTTATGTATTTTATCAAGCGTGAAGAATCAAAACAAAAGGCCTCACCCGCAAAACAGACTGAAGACCTGGCGCTGGATGTGTTGGCAGACGAAGACCCGGTATTACACGCACAGGGTAACCGTCTTACAAAACTGATCGATAAGATTAGCGATTACACCGGGGTCTTTATCGCCCTGTGGACGATCAATGCCGTTGTTGCCTACTTCTACGAAGTGGTGATGCGCTACCTGTTTAATATGCCGACTATCTGGGTGCATGAGGCATCCTTCCTGTTATTCGGCATGCAGTACCTGATGGCCGGCGCCTATGCCTTGTTGCACGGGGCGCATGTGCGGGTGGATATCCTGTATGTCCGATTACCCGAACGCGGTCGTGTCGGAATGGATATTTTTACCTCAGTCTTTTTCTTTGTGTTTGCCATGGCGCTGATAGGCACCTCGTGGGGATTTTTTATCAGTTCTCTGGAAATGGGTGAAACGACGATTGAGACCTGGGGGATTGAATACTGGCCGGTCAAATTACTAATGTTTAGCGGCGCTGTACTCATTATGCTGGCGGGGATATCAAAGTTGATTAAAGATATTATGTTGTTCCGTGCGATGGGCGAGGCAAACAAATAATGAATACTATGACTGCTGATTCAAAATCCGCCAGGCCAACATCCGGCAAGTTCTGGACGTGGCTGATGATCATTGCCACGGCGGGCCTGAGCTTCGCCGTTATTGTCGAGCTAATCAATATATTTTTCTATGATCCTTATGGCGACAAGTATTTTCTTTTCCGCACGGCGGGCATGCTGGAGGGCACGAGCATCGCCACCCTGACCTGGCTGATGTTCGGTACCTTGTTCATTGCCCTGATGATGGGGCTGCCGCTGGCATTTGTGACCGGTGGCCTGGGTGTGGTGTTTATTTACCTGATCGGTGATCAGGCGATGCTGAACATCATCCCCAGCCGTATCTTCCCCATGATGACCAATTCGGACCTGGCGGCGATCCCGCTGTTTATCTTTATGGCCTCGATGCTGGAGCGGGCCGGTCTCATCGAAGAGATGTTTGACGTGGTATATAAATGGATGGGCGGTCTGCACGGCGGTCTGGCCGCCGCCACCATTCTGGCCTCGACCATCCTCGCGGCGATGGTGGGTGTCATCGGCGCGGCCGTGGTTACCATGGGCATCATTGCCTTGCCCGCGATGCTGAAACGAAACTACAACCATGAGATCGCCCTGGGCTCAATCATGGCGGGTGGCACACTGGGTATTTTGATACCGCCTTCGATTCTGGCGATCCTCTATGCCGTGGTGGCGCAACAATCCGTGGGCGAACTTTATCTGGGCTCCATCGTTCCCGGCCTGATGTTGTCAGGCATGTACATGGCCTATGTGCTGCTCCGTTCCTGGCGTGACCCGTCTCTCGGCCCGGCCATCCCTGTCGAAGAACGCATCGGCATGGTCGAAAAATTATTACTACTGCGTCAGTTGATCGCGCCGCTGTTTCTGGTGTTTATCGTGCTGGGCTTGCTGTTTGGCGGTATTGCCACCCCGGTCGAGGCCGCAGGCATTGGTTCATTTGGCGCCATTGTGGTGGCGATCATGCACAATCGCTGTACTCTGCGCGGTATCAAAGATGCCTCGGTCAGTACCCTCAAGGCCTCGGCCATGGTGTTGTGGATCATCTTTGGCGCATCGATCTTTGTCGGATTTTATATCCTGCAAGGTGGCCAGGAATTTATTACCGAATCAATCCTCGGTACCGGCCTGTCCCCCTATGGCATCCTGTTCCTGATGATGATCCTGCTGGTGGTCCTGGGTATGTTCCTCGACTGGGTCGGTATTCTGTTGCTGGCGGTACCGATCTTTGTGCCGATCATCAAGTCACTGACCTTTGACGGCCTGTTTGGCCTGCCGCCGGTACCGGGTGACAAGGTAGCGCTGTGGTTTGGCGTGCTCTATCTGGTGAACATGCAAATGTCGTTTATCAGTCCGCCGTTCGGTTATGCACTGTTTTATCTGCGCGGTGTATGCCCGCCGGAGATCAGCATGGCGACCATCTTCCGCTCATCGTTGATTTTCCTGGCGTTGCAAACCCTTGGCCTGCTGCTGTGCGTATTGATCCCGGGCATTGTTACCTACCTGCCAAGCCTGGTGTATGGCTGATCGATGCAAGACAGAAACAGGTATATGCAAATAGTGTGATCGGTAGAGGAAATATAGATTGGCATCAGACAAAAATGACTTGCTGAACGAGTTGTACAGGCTCCTGCCCCGTGACTCGGTATTACACGAGACGGAGGATCTGCATCCCTACGAGTGTGATGGACTGTCGGCCTATCGCAAACTGCCGTTGGTGGTGGTGCTACCCGAGACGGTCGAGCAGGTGCAGGCCATTTTGCGGCTGTGTTATGCACGCGAAGTGCCGGTCGTCGCGCGTGGCGCCGGTACCGGTCTGTCCGGGGGCGCCTTGCCGCTGGAGAACGGCGTGCTGCTGAGTCTGGCCCGTTTCAAACACATCCTTGAGATTGACCCTGATAACCGTCTCGCCAGGGTGCAGCCTGGGGTACGCAATCTGGCGATTTCGCAGGCCTGTGTGGAACACAATCTGTATTACGCACCCGACCCCTCATCACAGATCGCCTGTACCATCGGCGGTAATGTGGCGGAAAACTCCGGAGGAGTGCACTGTCTCAAATACGGTCTGACCGTGCACAATATCAATCAACTCAAGGTCGTGATGATGGATGGCGAGCTTGTCACCATCGGCGGCGGCGGACTCGATTCACCCGGTTATGATCTGCTGGCGTTGATGACCGGTTCGGAGGGCATGCTCGGCGTGATCGTCGAGGTCACGGTCAAACTCCTGCCCATACCCCAGCGGGCGCAGGTTGTACTTGCCGCCTTTGATGATGTGGAAAAGGCCGGTGCCGCGGTTGGCGATATCATCTCGGCGGGCGTGATCCCGGCGGGCCTGGAGATGATGGATGGCCTTGCGATCAAGGCGGCGGAAGATTTTGTCCACGCCGGTTATCCGGTGGATGCCGCGGCCATTCTGTTGTGTGAGATCGACGGCACCAACGAGGATGTTTCGGAACACATACTGACGGTACACGACATTCTCAAAAAGAGCGGCGCCATCGAGATTCGTACCGCCAAAGATGAACAGGAGCGGCTGAATTTCTGGAAAGGGCGCAAGGCGGCCTTCCCGGCGGTGGGGCGTATCTCGCCGGATTATTACTGCATGGACGGGACCATCCCGCGCAAGAGTCTGCCGCAGGTATTGAAGGCCATCGCGGACATGTCGGCGGAATATAAATTGCCTGTCGCCAATGTCTTTCATGCCGGTGACGGCAATCTCCATCCGCTGATCCTGTATGACGCGAATATCCCCGGCGAGCTGCAACGCACGGAAGAGTTCGGCGGCAAGATCCTCGAACTGTGCGTTAAGGTTGGTGGCACCATCACCGGTGAACACGGTGTGGGGATGGAAAAAATAAATCAGATGTGTGTACAGTTTAATTCCGTGGAGTTACAGCAATTCCACGCGGTCAAGGCGGCGTTTGATGAAAAATGTCTGCTCAATCCGGGCAAGGCCGTACCGACCCTGCACCGCTGCGCCGAATTTGGCGCGATGCACGTGCATCATGGTGAGATGGCCTTTCCGGACCTGGAGCGGTTCTAGTATTCATTTCCAGATGATCTGATTTTTATGAGCGACCTATCGACAATTTTGCAGGACTCCGTCGTTGATGCCTACCGGCATCGACGGCCTCTACAGATCCTCGGTGGCAACACCAAGCGATTCTATGGCCGCCAACCCAGTGGCGGACAGCTGGAGGTCGGCAGTCATACCGGCATCATTAATTATGAACCGACCGAACTGGTGATCACCGCGCGTGCGGGTACAACGCTGAGTGAAATAGAAACCGTACTCGCGCAAAACAATCAGATGTTACCCTTTGAACCGCCGCGTTTCGGTGCGGCCGCGACCCTGGGCGGCACGGTGGCCTGTAACCTGTCCGGGCCACGCCGACCCTATGCGGGATCGGTGCGCGATTATGTACTGGGTGTCAAGCTGCTCAATGGCAAGGGTGAGATACTTCACTTTGGCGGTGAGGTGATGAAGAATGTTGCCGGCTATGATGTATCACGCCTGATGTCCGGGGCGATGGGCACCATGGGTGTGTTGCTGGAGATCTCCCTCAAGGTATTACCGCGCGCCGATGATGAGTGTACCCTGATCATGGAACTGGATGAGGCCCTGGCCATCAGGCAGATTGCCCACTATGCCAGAGAGGCACTGCCCATCTCCGCCTCGCTGTATGATGGTAACCGCTTGTATGTGCGTCTATGCGGCACTGCACGCAGTGTCGGTATGGCGAAACTGAAGATCGGTGGCGACCAATTACCGTTGAATGATAGTTTCTGGAGCAGGATCAACGAACACACCCACGCCTTCTTTGATTCACCACAGCCGTTGTGGCGTCTGTCACTGGCGCCGTATACCGCGCCGCTCAAGCTGCATGGCAAATGGTTGCTGGACTGGGGTGGGGCGCAACGCTGGTTGCTGAGTGATGAGCCGGCGGAAAAGATCCGCGCCGCCGCCGAGCAGGCGGGTGGGCATGCCTGCCTGTTCCGCAACGGTGATCGCGAGGCTGAGATCTTCCATCCCTTACCGGCAAAAATGCTCGCGCTGCATCACAGGCTCAAACATGCCTTCGACCCGCATGGCATATTGAACCCCGGCCGTATGTATAAAGAACTGTAACGCCCATGAAAACCTCTCTTGCTGCAAAATACCTGAACACCGCCGATGGTCACGAGGCCGATGCGATACTGCGCAGTTGTGTACACTGTGGATTTTGCACGGCGACCTGTCCCACCTATCAGTTGCTTGGCGATGAGCTGGATAGCCCACGCGGGCGAATCTATCTGATCAAACAGCTGTTGGAAGGGAATGAGGTTACGCGCCACACCCAGATTCATCTGGATCGCTGTCTGACCTGTCGCTCGTGTGAAACCACCTGTCCCTCCGGCGTGCGTTACTCGCGGCTGCTGGATATCGGGCGGGGCATGGTTGAACAGGCGGTCAGACGGCCAGTGAGCGAAACCGCGATGCGCTGGGCCCTGCGGCGCCTGTTGCCATACACCAGACCCTTTTCACTCCTATTATATATAGGCCAGACCCTGGCCCCTTTATTACCGGCGGTACTGAGACAGAAGATCCCACCACGCAGCCGCGATGCCGGCAGCCTGCCGGTAGTGGCGAATGCAACGCGTCGTATGTTGATCCTGGCGGGCTGTGTACAACCCGCTACCAGTCCCAATACCAATGCCGCAACGGCGCGCATCCTGGCCCGTCTGGGGATCGAGACACTGACGGCGGAACAGGCGGGTTGCTGTGGCGCGGTGAGTTATCACCTGTCGGCCCATGAAGAAGGGCTCGCCGCCATGCGGCGCAATATTGATGCCTGGTGGCCGTATATTGAAGCCGGTGTCGAGGCGATCATCATGACCGCCAGCGGTTGTGGCGCCATGGTCAGGGAATACGGCGAACTGCTGGCCCACGATGCGGACTATGCGCAAAAGGCGCAGCGCGTGACTGAGCTGTGTAAAGACATCAGTCAAGTACTCGCGCAGGAAAATCTGTCGGGCCTGAGTATCACTGGTGAGAATAAAAAAATTCGTGTCGCCTTTCATTCGCCCTGCACCCTGCAACACGCGCAGAAAATTACCGGCAGTGTTGAATCGATCCTGC
>JAHEDB010000146.1 GCA_024641465.1 Chromatiales bacterium
AGCTGGCGGGACTGGGTATTTTCCAGCTCTCCACCGGTGCACTGATCAAATACCTGGACCTGGGCGCACTGGTCCCCGGCGGCCACTTCTGTAATGACATCGCGCTGGACAATGCCGGTAATGCCTATGTGACCGACAGCTTTTCGCCGATCATTTATCGTGTCGATGTCAACAACAACGCCAGCGTGTTCCTGAACAACAAGCGCTTTGTCGGTGAGGGCTTCAATCTCAACGGCATCGTGGTGAAGGATAACTATCTGCTGGTGGCCAAGTACAACGAGGGTCTGTTGTTCAAGGTGCCGATGGACAAGCCTGAGACATTCACCCAGGTGAAGATCGAGCAGACCTTTGTCGGCGCGGATGGCCTGTTGTGGTCAGCCGATGGCGCGCTGGTGGTGATCGCCAACGCATCTAGCAATAAGGTGTCCAAACTCACCAGTGCAGACAACTGGGCGACGGCGAAGGTTGTTGCCTCGGTGGATACCGGTGATGTATTCCCTACCACTGGCGTGGTGCGTGACGGCAAGATCTATGTGCTCAACGCCAGATTGAATGTGTTGTTCAATCCGAAGACTACCACGCATATCGACAACTTCGTGATTCAACAGCAGAAACTGTAATCCAGACTGATTAGCCGGGCGGGTGACAAACACCCGTCCCGGCTAAAACCCCAACTCTTCTACCAGTGCCACCAGATCGGCAAAACTGGCCGATTGCAGTTTTTTGATCAGTGCTTCACGATCCAGCCCCTCGATTTCAAATTCACCATCTAATACCTCATCGGCCAGTTCGTGTATTTCCAGGGTCGACATATAACCGATCTGGCATATCTGACGCAGGCATTCCCGTTCGGCATCGTTTACTTCGATGCGATTGTGTTGGCGAAGGATTTCCAGATAACGTTCCGCGCAGCGGTTGATCTTGCCGCTGATCTCCAGGGTATTTTTTTCATGTTCGGTGAGCTGGACGAGGGGTGGGCCAAAATAGATTTTTGTTTTCTGGTTCATCGCGCTGTGGATTCCTGAGTTATTGACTCAGGATACCAGCACTCCCAATCTTTAGCCAACCATGCACTTTTTAGCCGGTATACACAGGTTGTTGATAATTTCGCTAGGGTAATCGCGGGTCCAATAGTTTAATTTAATTGATTAAGGTCAATTGTTCCTTATTTGTTGCTGCGTAGTATCTTATTAGATTTCATGGTTATAGATTCACGGCCGATACACAGGGCCCATGCATGAAATGCCAATTACTGACATGAAGACATCCTAGCGTAAACAACGGAGTGACCTGTGACTAATAAAAAGATACCCGTTACACAACCTGCCGATCAATCATCCTGTTCCTGTAGTGACGCGCAAGCCAACCCTGCATGTGAGATGCCTGATGACAATGTATCAGAATCACGTCGCGGCTTTATGAAAGACGTGGGTGGCCTCAGCGTTGCCTCGCTAATGGGCACGGCGGCCCTGCTGACCAATTCCGATGAGGCGCAGGCCAATACCGAGTGGGCCGAATGGTTCCAGGGCAACTACCGCCTGATGACCGATGAAGAAAAGGCCCGCGCCGTGGCCCGACTCGAACGCCGCTATTCCTCCGAGTACGGTAAAAAGGTCACCGTCGATACCACGCCTGCACAGGATGGTGTGTTATTCGGTTACGCGCTGAATATTCAAAAGTGTATCGGCTGCCGCCGCTGCGTCAAGGCCTGTGTGCAGGAGAACAACCAGTCCCGCGGTGAACGTGAGATCGAATGGATCCGGGTACTGAAGATGGAGAAGGGCGACTTCTCTGTAGGTAAAATGAAAGACGGCTATCCCGGTGATTTTGGTATTCAGGTTGGCGGTAATGCCTATAGCGCCTCCGGTGTGGTGCTGGAAGGTGAGCACTATTACGAACCGGAAAAGGTCCCCGATGCGGATGCCTTCTATATGCCCATCGCCTGTATGCAGTGTGAGAAGCCGCCCTGCGTCAAGGTCTGTCCGGTGCGCACCACTTATCGTGAGCCCGATGGTCCTGTCGTCGTGGATTACAACTGGTGTATTGGTTGTCGCATGTGTATCGGCGCCTGCCCGTACTGGGCGCGGCGTTTCAACTGGGGCAAACCCAACCTGCCGAAGGAAGAAATGAATCCCAATACCCACTACCTGGGCAACCGCCCGCGCATGAAAGGGGTGGTGGAGAAGTGCACCTTCTGTATCCAGCGCACCCGCAAGGGGCGTTATCCCGCCTGTGTCGAGGTCTGTCCGGTGGGCGCCAGGAAGTTTGGCAACCTGCTGGATCCCAACAGTGAAGTCAGACAGATATTGGCCAAGAAGCGGGTCTTCAGGCTCAAGGCCGAGATGAATACCTATCCTAAATTCTTCTACTTTATCGATTGAGGCGCCGGACGATGAAAAAAATAAGCAAATTCACGGTGGACTACCTGGGATACGTGGTGAAGGGCAGCCCGAAGTTTTATGGTTGGGTGGCCTTTCTCAGTATGTTTATTCTGGTCTGGGTATATGGCAACTACATGCAGTTGACCGAAGGTATGATCATCACTGGCCTTACTGATCAGGTGAGCTGGGGGATCTACCTGGCGAACTTCGTGTTCCTGGTCGGGGTGGCGGCCGGGGCGGTGACCGTGGTGTTCCCGGCCTATGTCTACAAACACAAGGCCATGCACGAGGTCACGGTGCTGGGCGAGATGCTCGCCATTGCCGCCGTGGTGATGTGTCTGTTGTTCGTCATCATGCACATGGGCCGACCGGATCGGCTGTGGCACATCCTTCCTGTTATCGGCATCTTCAACTGGCCGCATGCCATACTGACCTGGGACGTGCTGGTGCTGAACGGCTATCTGGTGCTGAATCTCATCGGTGGCTTTTACTATCTATATAAGAAGTACTGTCATGAGGAACTCAACAAGAAGTTTTACCTGCCGGTGATCTATATCGCCATCGTCTGGGCCCTGAGTATTCATACCGTCACGGCCTTCCTGTTGAATACCATGCCCGCCCGACCCATGTGGCATACCGGCATGATGCCGATCCGCTTTATCACCACGGCCTTCGCCGCCGGTCCGTCACTGATCATCATTGTGTTTTTGATCGTCAGGAATAATACCAGAATGATGATCAAGGACGAGGCCATCAATCTGCTGTCGCAGATCGTGGTGTGGTGTCTGGGTATCGCCCTGTTCCTGACCCTGTCGGAAGTGGTCACCGAACTCTATCATCCCACCGAACACTCCATGGGTTTGCAATACCTGATGTTCGGTTACCACGGTCTGAACAATCTGGTGCCCTGGTTCTGGGGCTCGCTGGTTGCCATGGTGTCGGGCTTTATCCTGTTGTTGATACCCAGCATTCGCAAGAACTATAAGTTGCTACCGTGGATTTGCGCGATGATCTTTCTCGGTATCTGGGTCGAGAAGGGCATGGGCCTGTTGATTCCGGGCTCGATCCCCACCCCCATCGGGGAGATCACTCAGTACTCACCGACCTTCCTGGAGATCGCCAACTCGCTGGGCAACTGGGCCATCGGCTTCCTGGTGCTGACCATCCTGTTGAAGGGGGCCATCGGTATCCTGCTCGGTGATATCAGTTATGCAAAAACTGAAGGAGGGAAATGATCATGTCGACTCAACATTGTTTCCGAACTTCAGGATTATCAGGTGAGAGAATAACCATGAAAATATCTCAAGGCATCGCGGTGGTTTTGGCTTTACTGGTGGCGGCCCCGGCCGTCTGGGCGGCCGAGGCGGCGAAAGAGGTCGTCTGTTTCGAAAGCCGCGAGGGGGGCGCCTCGGATGTGCTGCAACGCGAGATCGCCCCGGGCCTGCTCAACGTGCGGTGCTCGCCGACCACCGGCGGTGTGCTGTGGTGGGGCGACCCCTATGACGGCACCGTGCCGATGGGTGAGATGCCGATAGAGGCCGACTACAGTCATGCCGAGGCGGTGGTCAAACCCCGTTCCGCCAAACTGACCCTGCTGCCAATTTGTGGCGTGGCCTGTCATAACGGCACCTATCCACCACCGCCGAAAAACAAGGACCCGCGCAAGCTGACCATGCATATGGATCTGGTGCCGGACTCCATGAATCTGCAACATGGCCGTGGTGCCATCTGGTGTCTCGATTGTCATAGCGCCAAGACGCGCAATAAGTTTATTGGTCATAACAACGAGCTGTACGATTTTGATCAACCGCAAAAGCTGTGCGGCAAGTGCCACGGTCAGATCTATCGTGACTGGCGCGAGGGTATCCACGGCAAACGTATCGGTGAATGGGCTACCACCGGCAAGAAACGCTGGTTCGTCTGTACCGAATGCCATAACCCGCATGATATCCAGCAGGGTAAACGCAATAGCGGCTTCGTCCAGTTGAAACCGGAACCCGCACCAAGACTGCCCAAGGGCGTGTATAACGCCGATCATGAGCGCCATCACCTGCAAAAGGGTGCGGCCCATGGCGAAGCCAAACCGGCAAGTGGTGGCCATTGACGGGCAAGTGCTAATATCCCTTTAGATCAATTCCAGTGAGGCAGGGTTTATCCCTGCCTCCTTCGGTTATTTGTGACTGAAGATTTCCCTGGAATATGAGACGGGAAGGTGGCTTATTGCTTATGATAGCGTCAGCTCGTCTCACCTCCTGTAGGGCCAGCGATAAAAGGCTTGATTTGGCGCATGTCGCCTCGACGGGTTTACATGGTATTGTTACGCTATGAATGAAATTGGCCGATTATAAAACAATCAAAGGTGCTCTCAATGTCACAAGTGGAAGAAGTCACAAGGTTCTATATGAAGGAAACCGCCCGCGAGCAGGCGTTTACCAATATCTGGGAGAAGGAAATTAATGCTGTATTTGCCGATGTGGCAAATTACTACGACAGGGTGAATCGTGTTGCCAGCCTGGGCTTGATCAGCTGGTTCAGAAGAAGTTTTATTTCCACGATGGACGTTAAGCCCGGCCAGAAGGTACTGGACGTATGCGCGGGGACCAATGCCGTTGGCATCGCCCTGCTGGAAAAAGAGCCGGGTCTTGACCTCAACGCCGTGGATCGGAGTGCGGATATGCAGCGCGTCGGCCAGGAAAACGCCAAGGCCAAGGGCCTGACGATCAAGAGCACCATCACCGATGTGCACAAGCTGCCCTACCCCGATAATCATTTTGATGTGGTGACCCTGCAATTTGCCTCGCGCCATCTGCGGCTCATCGAAGTCATTAAGGAAATCAAACGCGTCCTCAAACCGGGTGGCCATTTTTATCACAGCGACATGCTGCGTCCCGGTAACAAGATCGTTGAGAAGGCCTATTTCGCCTACCTGACCGCCTGTGTCTCGTTTGTGGCCTGGATGTTCAAGAGCAACCAGTACGCCATGGGCTGCAAAAAATATTTCGTTGACGCCCTGCGGCTGTTTTACTCCCCGGAAGAAATGACCCAACTGTTATATGACCAGGGTTTTACCGATGTCACCAGCAAATCGTTGCTGGGTGGCGTGGTTTGCTCGCACAAGGCCGTCAGTAAATCGTAAGTTTTCGCAAGCCATTGCCGGCTCGTCCGGTAATGGCTTGACTATCCTGTATACCGGCTATTTTCCGGGTCCCTTTGTCAAGAATTTCAAACACCTTACTGCCACACGGCATCAACTGTGCTAGCGGGCGACTGCCTGAAAATTGTGTGAGGCCTGTCACCAATCCGGATCGGAACGGCCTTTTTCCAATTTTACATGGAACCCTTTTTGTCTTGTCAGCGTTTATTACTCAACAAAAGCGGCAATTAAAAACCGAATTTTGAGTGTGTTAATAGCGATTACAGCTGGAGGGAACAATGAATTCCAAAAAAATGATGATGATTGGCTCCATGGTGGGCCTGGTAGCGGGTATGGCCGCGTGTGGCGGCAATAGCGGCAGTGGCGACAACAGCAGTGGTTCGACTGCATCGGCAAAGTATATCAAGGGGCCGATCACGGCATTTGGCAGTGTGTATGTCAATGGCAGCCGTTACAACACGGACTCCGCCACCGTCTATATAGAGGGTAATCAGGGTAAGGAGTCAGACCTGCGGGTCGGTATGATGGTGAGCGTGGAGGCCTCCGCCGACGGCAAGGCCAAATCGATTCACTTCAGCGATGAGCTGGAGGGGATTGTCGTCGGTAAGCCGAATATTGGCGCCGATGGTATCGGCAGCATGATGGTTATGGGC
>JAHEDB010000147.1 GCA_024641465.1 Chromatiales bacterium
CCGCAGGGCCTGCGTATTCAGATCGTCGATAAAAAGAATCGCCCGATGTTTGCCCTCGGCGGTACCCAGCTCAAAGGCTATACCAAAAATATCCTGCATGATCTGGCCAAGGTGATCAATACGGTACCTAATAGTATCGCGATCAGTGGTCATACTGATGACAAGCCCTTTCCGAAGGATTTTTATCGCGAGTATTATGATGAAGATTATGCCGGTAAGGTGAAATATTCCAACTGGGAGTTGTCAACCGACCGCGCCAATGCCGCACGCCGGGAACTGGTGCACTGGGGAACCAAGCCGGAAAAAATCGCGCTTGTTGCGGGGATGGCCAATTCAGTATTATTTGATAAGGAACATCCACGCAGTCCGATCAACCGTCGTATCAGTATTGTCGTGCTCAATAAGGATGCGGAACAGGCCATCAAGGCGCGTGAGAGTAAGGACGGTGAAGTGGAAGTGAAGGATATCAAGACCAATCTTGAAAAGAAGAAAGAGTGATCGTTATTTGTGATTATCAACCCGTAACGATTCAATAATCCGCCGGTAACTCTGCCAGCGCTGTTCACTAATTACTCCCTGTTCGACCGCGTCGCGGATGCTGCAACCCGGTTCATCTTCATGCAGGCAGTTTCGAAAACGACATTTTCCCAGCCAGGGACGAAATTCCACAAATCCTTCCGCCGCCTGTTCGAGGCTGACCTGCCAGAGTCCAAACTCACGAATACCGGGTGAGTCAATCAGATTACCACCACTTGGCAGGTGATACAGCTGCGCCAGGGTAGTGGTGTGGCGGCCCTTTTGGGTACTGTCGGATATCTCGCCCACCCGGGCGACATCTTCAGGCAGCAGGGAGTTGATCAGCGATGATTTACCAACACCGGACTGTCCGACAAACACACTGATTTTATCCTGTAGCGCGGCCTGCAAATTGGTGATGCCACTGTCCTGTTTGGCGCTGGTAAAAATGACCTGATAACCCAGCCCGGTATACACCGCCAACTGTTCTTTAACATCATTCATTTGCAGATTGTCGGGCAAATCGATTTTATTAAAGACGATGACCGGTGTGATGCCGGACAATTCCGCCGCGACCAGATAGCGATCAATCAGTCGTGTGTTGAGGGCCGGTTTTGCGGCCGAGATGATCAACATCTGGTCAATATTGGCAGCGACCACCTTGGCCTGCTGACGCCGGTCGGGTCGGGCCAGAAAATTCGTGCGATCCTCCATCGCCAGTACGATACCGGTCGTATCAGTCTCCTGTTGCCAGATGACATGATCGCCACACACCAGGGAGTCGATATTCTGACGTATATTGCAGGTAAAGCTCTGTCGATCTGAATCTTCTATAACGACTGTCTTGCCATGGTTTGCCGTGACGATGGCGCGCTGGCCGGATTGCGGAAGGTCGATGTCGGCCTGTTGGAGATGGGTTTGCTGTTGTTGTTTAACCCTGGTTTGTTGTTGCTTGGTGAGTTTACGTTTGGACATAGTCAGTCGGTGAATCAATATTCATTTATTAGTGCATCAATTTGTTTGGCGCACAGGAAGTCTTTTTCACCGAGGCCGCCGAGGGAGTGGGTGGTATAGCTGACCAGACAATGCTTATAAGCGATTTCCATCTGCGGGTGATGATCATGGCTGTGGGCGATCCAGGCCACGGCATTGACGAAGGCCATGGTCTGGTAAAAATCGCTAAAGACAAAATCCTGCCAGATGCTGCATTTATCGCTGGCCAGTTGCCAGCCATCCAGCGCTGATAAATGCGTGTCGATCTGCCGATCAGTCAAACGCATATTATCAGGTGGTGGGGGCTGTCATTCATTTAGCGCCGCTGGTTGCCAGATGGGCGATGCGCACCGGCGCCGGGGGATGTGAGTCATGGAAGGCGGAGTATAAAGGGTCTGGCGTCAGGGTACTGGCATTTTCCTTGTATAATTTAACCAGTGCCTGAATCAAACGGGCGGCGTTACTCTGCTGTGCGGCAAACGAGTCGGCCTCAAACTCGTGTTTACGGCTGAACCAGGAAAACACCGGTTGCAGATAGATGCTAAATAGCGGCGCCACCATCATGAATAACAGCAGGGCGGCATATTGTGATGGTTGTGACACGCCCAGGCCGGTATAGAAACTCTCGAGTTGCATCAGAAAACCCAGGATACCCAGGCCGATCAGCGTCATGATCGCCATGGAAACAATGCGCTTCTGGATGTGTTTGTGTTTGAAATGCCCCAGCTCATGCGCCAGTACGGCCTCGGTTTCCTCCGGCTCCAGCGAATTGAGCAGGGTATCAAAAAACACAATGCGCTTGTTTTTGCCAAGCCCGGTGAAGTAGGCATTGCCATGGCTGGAGCGGCGTGAACCATCCATGATAAAGATGCCATTGCTGGTAAATCCGCAACGCTTGAGCAGGTTCTCGATACGCGTGCGCAGGTCGTTGTTTTCGAGCGGGGCAAATTTGTTAAACAGCGGTGCGATGAACGCCGGATAGGCCCACAGCATCAATAGACTGAAGCCCATCCATACCGCCCAGACATACACCCACCACAGGCCGCCCATGTGCTGCATCAGCCACAGGATCAGGCTCAGGATCGGCGTACCGATAAGCAGTGTCAGGGCTGTCTGTTTCAGCGTATCACCGAGAAACAGCTTAATGCTGCTGTTATTGAATCCGAAGCGTTGTTCTATATAAAAGGTGCGATAGGCCGATAGGGGCAGTTCCAGCAGGGCGGAGATCAATAGCACACTCAACATCACACCGACACCGGTGACGACGCTGTTAAATTCCTGGCCACGCCAGAATTGATCGAGCAGCTCGATGCCACCGGCCAGTGTCCACATCAGCAATATAATCACCCCAACAACCTGATTGATGGAGCCGAAGCGGGTGCGGGCGACGGTATAGTCGGCCGCCTTCTGGTGTTCACTGAGGGAAATCCGGTCGGCAAATTCATCCGGCACCTGTCCACGATTGGCGAGTACGTGCCTGATCTGTCGCTGATCAAGCCAGAATTCCAGCAGGAACGCCAGAATTAATGCCACTATAAATATCGTGGTTACCAACTGCATGGTGATATTGACCTCATTTGTTTAGCTTCTTGGGCATTTGAGGTTAGCGTCTGATAGAATGCAAGGCAAGTTGAATTACAGATAAATGATTATGGGACAAGACAGCAACAACCTGATCTGGATCGACCTGGAAATGACCGGTCTCGATACCCAGAATGACATGATTATCGAAATCGCGACCATCGTCACCGATGCCAACCTTAATATCCTCGAAGAAGGCCCGGTCATGGCCATTCATCAAAGCGATGCCATCCTCGCGAAAATGGACGACTGGAATACCCGTCAGCACGGGCAATCGGGGCTGACCGAGCGGGTCAGGCAGAGTACATTTAGCGAGGCCGAGGCGGAACAAAAGACCATCGAATTTCTACGCCGCTATGTCCCCACCGGCAGCTCACCGATGTGTGGCAACAGCATTTGCCAGGATCGTCGTTTCCTGGCGCGTTGCATGCCCGAGCTGGAGGCCTTTTTTCATTATCGAAACCTCGATGTCAGCAGCCTGAAGGAACTGGCCCGGCGTTGGTCACCGGCAGTTTACAAAGGTTATGACAAACAGGGCAGCCATCTGGCGCTGGATGATATCCGTGATTCCATTCGTGAGCTGGTCTACTACCGCGAACATTTCATCAAACTTCCCACCTGACCATTCCGTCACCCGCTTGACAGCAGTCCAGCGGTTTTGACGCCCTCGGCCTTGTCAAGCTATTGGCGCGGCGAAAATTGGCCTCTCTAACACACTGATTTCATTGTGTTCCCTGCACGATGGCGTATGGCATACGTTTTGCTACCACTGTATGCATACATCTATCAAGAGCAGGTAACACGCGCATGCCAGCAGAAGAACTCAATCTCGACGAGGAAGGTAAAAAAGCCGGCCCGGCCAAGATGATCATCATGATTGTGGTGGCGCTGGTACTGGTGGCCGCCTCCATCGGCGGCACCCTGTATTTCTCCGGTGCCCTGGAGAAAAAGCACGACGACGAGGAAAAGCCGCTCGCCGAAGTCAATCCCACCCTTTACCTGAAGCTGGATCCCGAGTTTGTGGTCAATTTCAGCTCTGAACAGGAGGTCAACTACGTTCAGGTTGAAATTCAGCTCATGGCCAGGGAGCAAAGCTATATCGACCTGGCGACGCAAAATATGCCGGCCATCCGTAACCAGATCATCCTCCTGCTGAGTGGCCAAAAATACACGGAGCTGAAGACCCCGGCGGGCAAGGACAAGCTGCGTGCGGATATGCTGGCCAAGATCCAGGAGATCATCGGGACCAATCCGAAAGTGCCGGGTATCGAAGCCGTTTATTTCACAATGTTTATCATGCAATAGGGTGATGTGCCGTGGGCGTAAATGATCTTTTATCACAAGACGAAATTGATGCCCTGCTGCACGGGGTAGACAGCGGTGATGTGTCGACTCAGTCGGACCGCGGTGTCGCGGACGGCGCCGTTTCCATTTATGACTTTGCCAGCCAGGACCGCATTGTTCGCGGTCGTATGCCGACCCTGGAAATGATCAATGAACGGTTTGCACGCTATTTCCGGGTCAGCATGTTCAATATGCTGCGCCGCTCGGCGGAAATATCCGTGGGTGGCGTACAGATGCTGAAGTTTACCGAATACATTCATAGCCTGTTTGTCCCGACCAGCCTGAATATCGTCAGGATCCATCCGCTGCGCGGTTCGGCACTGTGTGTGTTTGATCCAAAACTGGTGTTCATTATTGTGGATAACTTTTTTGGCGGCACAGGACGCCATGCCAAGATCGAAGGCCGCGATTTGACAGCGACCGAACAACGTATCGTATCGTTGGTTTTAAATCATGCCTTTAATGATTTGACCGAGGCGTGGCGGCCGGTGTTACCGATCCAGTTTGAATTCATGAACATGGAACTCAACCCCGAGTTCGCCACCATCGTGAGTCCGACTGAAGTGGTGGTGGTCAGTTCCTTCCATGTTGAACTGGATGGGGGTGGCGGGCAGTTTCAGGTGGTGTTGCCCTACGCCATGCTCGAACCGATTCGGGAATTACTCGATGCCGGCGTGCAGAGTGACCGCGTCGACAAGGATGATCGCTGGGCAGTCGCCCTGAAGGAAGATTTCAAGTCGGCGGAGCTGAGTATCGAGTCAACCCTGTCGAAGGTGAAATTAAAGGTCCGCGATGTGCTCAGGCTTAAAGCGGGTGACATCATCCCGATCGAAATGCCCGAGACGGTGATTGTGAAGGCGGAAGGCATTCCGGTGTATCGCGGTATCTATGGTGAATATAACGATATGGCCGCCATTAAGCTGACCGAACGGGTGGCAAGACCGATTAATCCAAATGAAGCGACACGCGCACTCATTGAGGCGGGAGTTAACAAATGAGCGATACAGATACACCACAAGACGAAGATGTAGCACAGCGGGGAAAGGATACCGCGCCGGATGATCAGGCGGTCGCGGATGACTGGGCCAGCGCGTTGGAAGAGGCGGGCGATACCGACAAGGTCAGTCCCGCGGGACTACAGACCCTGCGGGATGATGCCGTAGCCGGTGATGAAGATTTTAATCTGGATGTCATCCTCGATGTGCCGGTGACCATCTCCATGGAGATCGGCCAGACCAAGATCAGTATTCGTAACCTGTTGCAGTTAAACCAGGGTTCGGTCATCGAACTGGATCGCCTGGCCGGGGAACCGCTCGATGTACTGATCAACGGTACCCTGATTGCGCACGGCGAGGTGGTGGTGGTGAATGAAAAGTTTGGTATTCGCCTCACCGATGTCATCAGTCCGGTCGAACGTGTGAAGAAGCTACAGTGATGCGGCGGACTCTTACCTGGGTTAATCTTGGTTTGCTATCTTTGTGGTGCACTCAGGCTACGGCTGATGCCACGAAAAAGGCCACCGGCCCACTGGCATCCCAACCGGTCGGCGCCGGGGATTTTATCCAAATGTTTCTCGGCCTGTTTTTCGTGCTGGGGATCATCTTTGGCATGGCGTGGTTTATCCGTCGTATGGGGAGTTTTCAACAGGCATCGCACGGCGCCCTGCGTGTCCTGGGCGGCCTGTCGCTCGGG
>JAHEDB010000148.1 GCA_024641465.1 Chromatiales bacterium
ATAAAGATCGGTATGCCGATCCCAAGGCCATGCACCGGCCGACTAAACAGGTAACTCACCAGACCGACAATGCCGACTGCGATGGCAACATTAAGCAGTGATACAGGGTAGGCATTGAGCAGATATAGCGAAAGCGCAATTGGAATCAGTGCGCCGCCGACATTGATGGCGATGATGGTCTTGCCGGTATAGGGCGGCAGCGGGCCGAACAGGATTCTGGGTGCGGCAGGCGGCGGGCCGCCCTCGCGAGTTTCATTATGGATCGTAAACAGGGGCAGGTTGATCGTGCTGCCAAGCAGGGAGGAAAAAAGGATGATGATCACCGAGTGCTGTGACAGCCCCAGCTTGTCCATGGCGACACTGATGACGCCGACCTGCACCAGGATCAACAACACGATTAAAATCAGGCTGAAGATCAGCAACTGGATAAAGTTGGGCGGCTTTTGCATGGTCTAAATTGACAAGCTGCGAACACCCTCGGCCAGTAAGGTATCGAGGTGGATAACATTATCGTCGTGAATGATCGAATCCGTGCTCCATATCGATTCAATACCGGCATTTTTTAGCAAGTTGCTGGTGGTATGGTCGAACAAGGTATGGGTGACGAGACAGTTAATCGACAGGGCACCTTGCTGGAATAATTGCCGGGCCGCTTCCAGCATGGTGTGACCGGTACTGATCATGTCATCGACCAGCACCACGTGGGACTGTTGTACATTCAGCGCAGGCAGTTCGACCTTGACGTGCTTGTCCGCATAACGGGTCTTGCGGGCAATACCATAGGCAAACCCGCCGACCCCGGCAATGGCGCTGACCCACTGCTCCGATTCCGCATCGGGGCCGATCAACACATAGGCCTGGTTGTGTGTGGCCAGAAATTTGCCCAGCGCCTGAGTCGCGGATAAGGTTACTGCCTGTTTGCACGGGATGGCTTGCTGCAGCTTGCTGATGCGGTGCAAATGGGGATCAACGGTCAGGACATTATCAAACAGCCCTGCCAGGTAACGACCGATGATCTTCTGACTGACCGCCTCGCCGGGATGAAAGGCGATATCCTGACGCATATAACACAGATAGGGCGCGACCAGGGTCAGTTGTCTGACCCCCATCTCCCGCGCAGTCTGTGCGACGAGCATTAACTCGATCAGTTTCGGATTCGGGTCCGGCAGGCTGCGGCACACAATGACGTGTTCGGTGAGAGATTCGGGCAACTGGACACGGCTCTCACCGTCGGGGAAGCGATGCAGACCGATGAGCTGGCTGGGGATGGCTAGTTGTTCGGCCAGCCGGATCGCCGGCGCCTGATAATCTTCGAAATACAGCAACGATGTGTTCATGGGCAATCAAAACTCCATGTGCGCCTGGGTGACGTCTTCGGCTCGGCCAATCGTATAACCATCATCGCTGTTGGCGAGGTTTTTGGCAAAATTAAAATCCGCGGGAAATTCGGCATAGATACGATATAACGGTTCATCCCTTTCGGCGCTGTCGCCGATCTTTTTCAGCAGGTCGACACCGGCCCGTTTTGCCATCGGCGCGCCGGCCATGCGCGCGATGCGGGCGAGCTGGTAATTATTGATGGTGGTCACCACCCCGGCCTTTTGCGCCAGGATGTCGATGTGCAGGGGCGCGAGACTGAAGTCAAAACCGCGGCTGCCCTGCAGGGTGATGATGTCGTGCATCTTTTGCAGGGCGCGGCCGGACTCGAGGATGTCGCGCGCCAGGGCATAGCCCTGGCCGCCACGCACATCGGGGTCAAACTCGAGGATCCGTCCGGCCAGTTGCAGGGTCTTCTGGCGCAGGTCGGCCGGGGCCTCGGGTAGGTTTTCCAGCACCTGCATCACATCCCGCGCCTCCAGTACCGGGCCGATGCCGCGTCCAACGGGTTGGCGGCCATCGGTAATGATCACCTCCAGGTGCAGGCCGAGGCGGTCGCCGATGTATTCGAATAATTTACGCAGGTGCAGGGCCTCCTGCATGTGGCGGACCTTGGCCGTGGGGCCGAGGGGGATGTCGATTAGCAGGTGGGTGGCGCCGGCGGCGATCTTTTTCGACAGGATGGAGGCGACCATCTGGCCTTCCGAATCGATACCGAGGGGACGCTCGACCGAGATCAGGATGTCATCGGCCGGGGCCAGGCGGGCCTTGCCGCCCCAGGCCAGGCAGGCATGGGTAGTGTTGATGACCTCGTGCATGCGTTCCGGGGATAGATCGACCTCGGCCAATACGGCCATGGTATCGGCGGTGCCGGACGGGGAGGTGATGGCCCGGCTCGAGGTCTTGGGCATCAACAGGCCGTGACTGGCGACGATGGGCACGATCAGCATGCTGGTGCGATTGCCGGGGATGCCACCGATACAGTGCTTGTCCACCACCTGAGTGGCATTCCATTTTAACTGCTCACCGGTCTCGGTCATGGCGCGGGTCAGGCTGTAGATCTCCTCTCGGTCCAGGCCGGTGTGCATGGAACCTACCAGAAACGCGGCCATTTCCATCTTGGAGTAACGGTTGGCGACGATATCCCGGGTAATGCTGCGAAAATCCTCGATTTCAAGCCGTTCACCGCCGATTTTGCGACGTACGGCCTCCATCGAGTCAGGTGGCTCGGCATGGGCGATACACACGGATTCCCCTTCCTGCATGCCCAGTTGCGCAAAGGCCTGTTCCGCCAGCCCCAGCTCATCGGGTTTGACGAAACCGTCGTCATCGACGACGTTGAGGACCGCAAAGATCTGCCGGCCATTGGCCATGACCTCGACCTTGCTGAGGGCCTGAAATCCCTCGGCCTGATAGACCTTGCATTGCCGGTTCAGGTAGGCGACGTTTTCGTGATAGGTGTCGACGGCGACGCGCCGCAGTTTAAGTTTGGCCCCATTGGGGGAGGTTTTGGTTGTCATTTTTAAAGTATTGCTGACAAATCTGCGATTGACTATGACCCGGCTCAAGCCAAATTGTTTACCCGCGGCTTGGATTTGCGCCACGGGTCCCTATATTGTGATGATCATGCCGCAAAAGCTGGCGTATAATCGCCGGCCGGTTATTATGTCGGAAGTGGAGTTTGGAGAGTTATCATGCCGATTTATGAATATGAGTGTAAAGACTGCGGTCATCAGCTGGAGGCCATCCAGAAAATCAGTGATGCGCCCCTGACCGAGTGCCCGGCCTGCGGCAAGCCCAGCCTGCAAAAACAGATCTCGGCCTCCGGCTTCCGGCTCAAGGGCGGCGGCTGGTACGAGACCGATTTTAAAAAGGGCGGCAAGAAGAATCTGGCCGGTGAGTCGTCCGCCAAACCCTCCGACAAATCGACCAAATAATCCCCGGCCGCAGTGCCACGTCGCGTCCCGGGCCATGAAATAAGCCCGGGTACTTGCGCTGATTCCCCTCAATCCGTAACATGCCGCCTCCTTATATATGAACAAAAGGCAGGTCAGGCGAGATGCGTACCCAGTATTGCGGCGAAGTAAATGAGTCCCTAATCGACCAGGAAGTGACGGTCTGTGGTTGGGTGCACCGCCGGCGAGACCATGGCGGCGTGATCTTCATCGACCTGCGTGATCGCAGCGGCATGCTGCAGATGGTATTTGACCCGGACAAGCCCGAATCCTTCATGACCGCCGAGAAGGTGCGCAGTGAGTATGTACTTCGGGTCCGGGGCAAGGTCCGCCACCGCCCGCAAGGCACCACCAACCCGAATATCCCCACCGGCATGATCGAGGTGCTGGGCCTGGAGCTGGAGATCGTCAACGCCTCCGAAACCCCGCCCTTCGTACTGGATGACGAGACCGTCTCGGAAGAACTGCGCCTGCGTTATCGCTACCTTGATCTGCGTCGTCCGGAAATGCTGCAACGCCTGCAACTGCGCTCCAGGATCGCCACCTTCCTGCGTAACTATCTCGATCAAAACGGTTTCATCGAGGTCGAGACCCCGATGCTGACCCGCGCCACCCCCGAGGGGGCGCGTGATTATCTGGTGCCGAGCCGCACCCATGAAGGGTCATTTTTTGCATTGCCCCAGTCACCACAGTTGTTCAAACAATTGCTGATGGTCTCCGGTTTAGACCGTTATTATCAGGTGGTGCGTTGCTTCCGCGACGAGGACCTGCGCGCCGACCGCCAGCCGGAATTCACCCAGCTGGATATCGAGACCTCGTTCCTTGATGAGACCACCATCATGCAGTTGATGGAAGAAATGATCCGCCGGCTGTTTGCCCAGACCCTGGAGATCCCCCTCCACAACCCCTTCCCACAGATGACCTATGCCGAGGCCATGCAGCGTTTTGGTTCGGACAAACCGGACCTGCGCATCCCGCTGGAACTGGTCGATATCGGTGACGTATTGCGTGATGTGGAATTCAAGGTCTTCAGTGGCCCGGCCACGGATCCCGAAGGACGTGTCGCGGCCTTGCATTTGCCCAAGGGCGGTGAGTTGACCCGCAAGGAGATCGACGATTACACCAAGTATGTCAGTATCTTCGGCGCCAAGGGCCTGGCCTATATCAAGGTCAATGAGTGGGCCAAGGGCCGTGACGGCCTGCAATCGCCCATCCTCAAGTTCCTGCCCGATGCGGCGGTGGATGCCATTATGCAACGCACCGGTGCCGCGGATGGCGACCTGATCTTCTTCGGTGCCGACAAGGCGCGTATCGTAAATGAGGCCCTCGGCGCGTTGCGCGTCAAGCTGGGTCATGACCGTGGTCTGGTGGAACACGGCTGGAAGCCGCTGTGGGTGATCGATTTCCCGATGTTCGAATGGGACGAAGGGGCCAAACGCTGGGTGGCCCTGCACCATCCGTTCACCGCGCCCAAGGAAGAACATGTCGAGCTGCTGGCGACCGATCCCGGCGCCTGTATCTCCCGGGCCTATGACCTGGTGCTGAATGGCACCGAGGTGGGTGGTGGCTCTATGCGTATCTATCGACCCCACATCCAGCAACAGGTCCTCCGCCATCTGGGTATCGATGACGAAGAGGCGCGGGATAAATTCGGCTTCCTGCTCGATGCACTGAAGTATGGCTGTCCGCCCCATGGCGGGATCGCCTTCGGCCTGGACCGCCTGGTGATGTTGATGACAGGCGCCCAGTCGATCCGCGACGTGATGGCCTTCCCCAAGACCCAGACGGCGAGCTGTCTGTTGACCCAGGCCCCATCACCGGTATCGGAGAAGCAACTGCGCGAGCTGCACATACGGGTGCGCAAACCGAGCGCGGAGCCCTCGGCCTAAGGCCGTAAATACTTGGCGGGTATAACCCTGCTTGTACGAAAAGCCTGGGCCGTCGGCAGCTGAACAGCCACAACCGTGCAAGCAGGGCGAAAGATCACTAATATTGATAGGTTCGGGGTGTGCACGAGGGCATTGCCCTGACTTCCCGTGCAGTTTACCATCATGCGTCTTTAATGCTGGCGAGAAGAACCGGTAGGAACAGGAGGCGGTCATATCACTCCTGCTTCGTATAACAGGAAAACATATATCTGTGAATTTATCGTATTGGAAGAAAGACTGGTTTATTGGTCTGCTGGTCGCATTCATATTCCTGATCCTGGCGGCAACCGATGGTCTGCGTGGGCTGGATCTGGCGGCGTATGACTGGGGCGTGCGCTTCTCTTCCAATAAAAAGGCCAATCAGGATGTGGTCGTTATTGCCATCGACGATGCGGCCTTGCAGGAAATGGGCAGCTGGCCCTGGCCGCGCGACATCATGGCCAGTCTGACCTCACAACTTATCGAGGCACATCCGAGTGTCATTGGTTATGCCCTGTCGTTTGATACCCGCCAAAGCGGACGCAGCCTCGATGCCCTCAATGAACTCAAATCGGCCGTCAATCAATCCAGCGCCATCCGCCTGTTGTTAAAGCGGGTGGAGACCGGTCTGGATACGGATCAGACCTTTGCCAATAGTTTGCAAAAGGCCGGCCGCATTGTGATGGCGGTGCCCTATCAGTTACAGGGCGATACCGATAAGCCGACGGCCTTGCAATTGAGTGAGGATGTTAAGCGCTACGGTATTCCGAAGGTCAGCGACGGGCGAGGCAAGCTGGCGAACTGGTTTGAACCCGACCCGGTACCGGTCGCCGGTCTGGCCTTTCCACCGATCCAGGAGTTGAGCCGCTTCGCCGGGGCGCTGG
>JAHEDB010000004.1 GCA_024641465.1 Chromatiales bacterium
GCCTGCTCGAAAAGGGCGGGCAGGTGCAGGCGCGGGTGGCGGAATTTTTTCGCGATTATCAGCCGCTCGCCTCGCTGTTGCACGGCGACCTCTGGTCCGGCAATTATGCCATCCTCGCCTCCGGAGAGCCGGTGATCTTCGATCCCGCCGTGTATTATGGTGACCGCGAGGCCGATATCGCCATGACCGAATTGTTCGGAGGATTCGGCGCGGATTTTTATGCCGCCTATAATGAGGCCTGGCCCCTCGATGACGGTTACAGCCGGCGCAAGACCTTTTATAATCTCTACCACATCCTCAACCACTATAATATGTTCGGCGGTGGTTATGGCTCGCAGGCGGAAGGCATGATGGATCGCCTGTTGAGTGACCTGAAATAGACCCCATCTTTGCATCATCACCGGTAAGAATCACGCTATGCATACAGACACCCTCAGCTACGTCATCGGTAACAAGCTGTACCTGAATATCACCGACCGTTGTACCCTGGTGTGTGAGTTTTGTCCCAAGACCCTGGGTTCGCATCAGGTGCACGACTATGACCTGACGCTGGCCAAGCGACCGGAGGTCGAGGCGATCATCGCCGCCATTGGCGATCCGACTGCCTATGAGGAGATCGTGTTCTGCGGTTTTGGCGAACCGACCCTGCGCCTCAAGGTGTTGCTACAGGTGGCGCGTTATATAAAGGACAACGGTGGCCGGGTCCGCTTGAATACCGACGGTCTGGCCAACCTGGTCAACAAACGCAATGTCCTGCCGGAGATGCAGGGCCTGATCGATGCGGTGTCGGTGTCCATGAACGCGCAAAATGAGGCACTTTATAATCAGCACTGCGCCCCGCAACTCAAGGGGGCCTGGCAGGCCATGCTCGATTTTCTGGCCGAGGCGCCGCGCTACATCCCGGATGTGACCGCCACGGCGATCGATGGGCTGGCCGGGGTGGATATCGCGGCCTGCAAGAAAATCGCTGTCGAGCTGGGGGTCAAATTCCGCTCCCGCCAGCTGGATGTCGTGGGATAAGGGGCGCAATAAACCCGGTTGTTCGTCTTTTTATCGCTCACTCCGCGCGGATAATTTTTATTATGGTTTTGTCTTGAATGGTCGATACCCTTATCAATAAATAGTGAACGAATCATCGCCGTTACACACTAATAACGCTCACTGAATGCATATCCCAGAGTCATCTTTTTAAGATCAGGTTGTTCGAAAATTACGATGGAAGCAGGTTACAAACCCAAATTTGAATGGCGCTTTCTGGGGCCGGGCTTCTGGCCGGTCTGGTTGAGCGCGGGCCTGTTGTGGTTGCTGACCCTGGCACCGGCCTGGGTGCGCCAGCGTCTCGCCAAGTGGCTGGCCCGCTGGGTGCTGATCCGCCATCGCAAACGTCGGCAGATTGTCGATACCAACCTGGCCCTGTGTTTTCCCGGCAAATCGGCGCGGGCGCGGCGGATCATGATGCGGCGGTTTATGGAATACGCGGCGATGGCGATACTGGACTATGGCCTGCTCTGGTTTGGCGGGCCGCGTCGCCTCAATAAGCGCATCGTCTTGCTGGGGGCTGAGCACATCGAACGGCCCTATCTGTCCGACCGGCGCATTATCCTGCTGAGCTGCCATACCCCCGGCCTGGAATACGGAGCGATGGCCATCACCCGCCGTTACCCCACGGTGGGTCTGGTCAAACCCGCCAGGAATCCCCTGATCGAATGGCTGGTGGCGCGCGGCCGGACTCGATTTAACAGTCGGCTGATTGAACGCAGTAGCGGGATACGGCAGGTCATCAAGGCCATCCGCCGGAAAAACCTGTTTTACTATTTACCGGATGAGGATCTGGGCGCCACGCAGCATTCTGAATTCCTGCCCTTTTTCGGCGTGCCGACCGCGACCATTACCAGCCTCGGCCGCCTGGCGGATATGACCCACGCGCTGATCGTACCGTGCATTACCCGGTTTAATCGCAAACAGGACCGCTACGAGGTGCAGTGCTATCCGGCGCTCACGCATTTTCCGAGCGGCGATGCCAGCGAGGATGCCAGGACCATGAACCGGGTCATCGAGCAGATGATCCGTGAGGCGCCTGAACAATATATGTGGTCATTCAGGCTGTTTCAGACCCGGCCGGATAAGCAGGCCTCGCCCTATGAGCGGTGATGGTCGGCCCTGAGGTGCTGGAGCAGTTTGGCGATACCCCGCCGGGAGAAATCGATCAGCATGGCCGGGATGGCGATGAACAGCCCAATCAATACCAGCGTCTTCATGACATTCGTAAACAACATTGGCTTGCCTCCATTAGATATTACCGAGATGAATCGGTAGTGAATATCCTGCAGGAACCGTGCCTGTGGAGCGATAACGAAAAATCAACAAGTTAGCTATGTTCAGGGTGGCAAGGGCGGAAAGAGGCGGCAAGCTTTGGGCCGGAGCAGCGGGTTATTTTTATGCAAATGAAGGAGTTAAAGGGTGTACATCCATGTACAGGGGGGGGTGTCGGTATACCTTACAAATATTAAATGTATTAAACGCACTCGCGTTCCAGGCAGGCGCATTCCTTGCGAGCGGCGCTGACCATCTGCATCAGCTGAAAGTATTCCTGGGCGTCCTGACAGGTATCCAGCGGCCCTTCCAGCCCGCCGGCACTTTCTACATACCAGCCGAGGCCCTCTTTCTGATAAATATTCGGTTCTTTAGCCATTTCACACCTCCTGCCGAGGGTGGTTGTCGATACCCCTTAAGATCGGCCGAAATGTGACGGAGTTCAGGAAAAGTTTATGGCAGATTGTTACATCGGTGAAATACGAAAATATTCATTCATTACAAAAAGTTAGACTATTAGTCGGGGTTGTCGCCAAGGTCTGGGGACTAAACACGTGCGCCTGTCGTCGCGACAATATCTTACTTTATTAACCACTGCGGCGATAAAACAAGACATTAATAGAATACGTATCCCACTTATTGTCTTTTTTATGGCGTATGTTAGTGATAGTTAATCATTTCCAGTTATTTTTACATCTCGTTGCCACTGGCGGGGCGCTAATTATGATTAGTGGGAAATATTAATAGCAATTAGCGGTAATTATGAGAGAAAGTGGGTTAAATTTTGACGCCTTTACAGCGGCTCCCCCAATGGCCGGAAAATAGCGTTGCCAGGTGGATACCGTTGCGGGCTTAGACAGGTATGTCGGATAAGTTTACATAGTGAGCACAAGGGGTGGGATCGATCTTGAGATAAAACAATGAAAAACAATAAGTTAATTCATTGGCATGATGGTTGCTATATTAATCATGTGTATTCTCTTGTTGTCGATATTGGATATCGCATTCAGATAGGGGAAGTACATTCGAAGCGTCGTCATTAGCTAGTGCCTGTTAAGGCAATTGTTGTCTAGCTGTGTTTTCAAGCCCCTCTCATGAGGGGCTTTTTTTTGCCGGTGGTGTTGTGCGGGTGGTTGCTGGCCATCAGGCGGCTGCCCAAACGCAAAAAACCCCGCTGCTGCGAGGTTTGGCTGGTCTGGTTTATCCTGATGCAGCAGGCTGCGCAGGGTTTATGATGAGATATAGCGATTGGCGGCAGGCGCGGTTTTGGTGTTGTAGGTGGTTATAAAGATGTTGTAGCCCTGCTGTACGACGGCGGTTGCACCGACCAGGCCGCCATGCGTGGGGTTGTCCATCAGGCCGAAGATGGCCAGCGCGATCACGAATTTGATTTTGTACCACATAAAACACTCCAAATAATACGTTTACTGTCTGTCTAGACCGTACCATAAGCAGGGATTATGCCAACTTTGAAATTGCTATTAAAATCAGGGGATTAATTGATGCCCGGTTCGGATGGCATGGTTAAAATGTAAACAATTTCGACAGGCGCTAAGTGGGTGTAAAAGGCGATGCGGGAAAATCAGTCCGCCTCGGAGCGGGCCATCAGGGGTTGCATGGTGGTCAGCAGACTTTTAAACAGGCCCTTGTTGTGGGCCTCTTCGCCAGCCAGGAGCCGTTTCATGTGTTCCCGTTCCGTGGGCATGGCGAAACAGGCCGGACAGGAATCGGGCACCACCGGCAGACCGGCATCGCGGGCAAAGTCTGCCGTCTGGCGTTCGCGCACATAGACCATCGGTCGAATGATGCGCACATCCCCTTCCTTATTGGTATAGCTGGCCTTCATGGTGCGCAACTGGCCGCCACGAAAGGCCGACATCAGGAAACTCTCGGCCAGATCATCCAGGTGCTGGGCCAGCACCAGCACGTTATAGCCCTCTCTTCGACAGGTGGCGTACATGATGCCGCGCTTCATGCGGGAGCAGAAGGAACAGAAGGAGTCATTCTTCATCTGCGCCTCGGCCTGTTTGGCGATGGGCTGGCTTTCATAATAATAAGGAATACCCAGGCCGGCCAGGTAGGTCGTGAGGTGGGAGGGATCGAAGCCTTCGACCTGGGGATCGACCGTCATGGCGCCAAGCTCGAAGCGGACGGGGGCATAGGCCTGTAGGTGACGCAGGATATGCAGCAGGGACAGGGAATCCTTGCCGCCGGACAGGCCCAATAGCAAGCGGTCACCATCCTGGATCATATTGAAATCATGGATGGCCCGGCCGATCTGCCGCATCAGGGACTTGGGGGGCTTGATGGCGGTCGGTCTGCCAGTGTTAATCTGTGAGGGATTCGTCTGCATGGCCGCCAGTGTAAAACAAAGCCGCGGTGAGATCAGGCTGCGGGGCTATACTTTTTTTAAATGGGGAGTAGGATAGAGGCTATGCCAAAAGCAAGTGTTAAGACCATTACCCCCAAACAGGCCTGGCAGATCATCCAGGATCAGCCCAAGGCCCTGTTGATCGACGTGCGCTCACAAATGGAGTTCCTGTTTATCGGCCATCCCGTCGGGGCGATCCATATCCCCTGGATCGACGAGCCGGACTGGAATATCAATCCCCATTTTGCCCCCGAGGTGCGCAAGCTGGTGCTGGGCGGGCTGGATCATAAGTCAGGCCACAATGTCCCCATCCTGCTGATCTGCCGCAGCGGCAAGCGTTCGCTGGAGGCGGGGGAGTTGCTGCTCAAAGAGGGTTTTCATCAGGTCTATAATATTGCCGATGGTTTCGAGGGTGAGCTGGACGATACCCATCATCGCAGTACCCTGGCCGGCTGGCGCTTTGACGGCCTGCCCTGGGAGCAGTGTTGAACAATGCGGCGGCAAAAACCGGAGCTTATCCCGGCTGACAGACGGACCCGGCAGAATTTATTGATCATCGCCGCGGCCTATGTATTATTTCTCGTCTGGCTGGAACCTCTGATCGACTTTCTACTCAGCCTTGACCCGCTGGCGGTTGATCCATTTGCTATGGCCGGCCTGAACCAGAAAAAAATTCAGTACAGCAGCGCCGCCTTTGCCGCTGCCCGTAGCGTGCCTATCGGCTTATTGTTCTGGCTGGGTTACCGGATTTTGGCCTCGGCCAGTATTCCGCCGGCGAGGATGAAATTTCCCTTTCAGGTGCATAAAATAAAGGGCAAACAGGCGCGCCTGTATGGGCTATTATTAATGGGCATCAGCATGTTTCTGATCTACTGGGAAATGGTGCAGTTAAGCCGTAAACTGCTGGCATAACTATATAACAGCGGCAAAATGCCATGATGTTCCGGGTGTTATAAATACTATATAAATGGTTTCAGGGGTGAAGGTCTACATGAAGGCAGACAATTCAGGCATTACTCAAGCACCAAGTTTATCGCAACAGGACATTGCCAGTCACAAGGCCTTGATCGGTTTTGACGACAAGGATGCCAAACTACTCAAGACGCACGGGGCGGTGGTTGAAGAGCAGCTCGATGCCATCATTGAGAAGTTCTATCAGCAACAATTAACCATCGCCGAAGTGCAGGCCGTACTGGCTGTGGATGAACGACTGCCGCGCCTCAAGACCACCATGAAACAATATATCCGTGAGTTATTTATCGGCGACTATGGCAGCGCCTATGTGAAGCGGCGTCTGGAGATCGGCAAGGCCCACGAAAATCTCGGCGTCGGCGCCCGTTATTATCTGGCCGCGATATATCAACTGGAAAATCTGTTACGCGACACCATCCCTGACCGGGACAGCCAGGCCAGTGCACCGCTTAGAAGCGCCCTGCACAAGGTGATGGAGTTCGATGTACAGATCGTAATGGATCAATTTATCAGTAACCTGATGGCCAAGGTCAAGGTTGCCCAGGATGAGCTGGAAGACTATGCCGAGGGTCTGGAAGAGGTTGTTACTGAACGGACTCGCCAGCTACACGAGCTATCCCGCAAGGACGAATTGACCGAATTGTTTAATCGCCGTGGTATGCAGGAAAACATGCGGCGTGAACTGGCCAACGCCGCCCGTTACAAGGAACGGCTCAGCTTCATTTGTTTTACCCTAAATGATTACCGGCAACTGGTGGCGAAGAAGGGCCAGGCCATCGGTGATGTGGTGCTTAACCAGATCGGCCACGATATCAAGGCGCAGATCCGTGAGGCCGATATCGCCTGCCGGGCGGCCGATGATGAATTTTGCATTATCATGCCCAGGACCCAAAGCTCAGAGGCGGAGGCCATTTGCAAACGCCTGATCGAAATGTTTAAAAAGGATAATCAGCACAACCTGTCATTCAGCATGGGTATCTCCACCACCAATAGCGATGAAGTGATGGAAACGGATCACTTTATCAATCTTGTGGAAGGGCTGATGCGCAAGGCGGCCGGTACGCCAGGCTTTAATGTCTGTGTAGGCAAGTAGTCGTTTTATAGGTCGGTTAAGCCGCTCAAACGGTCTCGAGTGCGTCAGACGTTACTGACGGTTTGCTTGTCTGTTGTGCCACTCGTGGTGAATCCAGCGGAAATAATATCCGAAACCTGGTGCCCAGACCGGGTTTGCTGTCGACGATGATATGACCGCTGTGGTGGTGAATGATCCCATGCACCATGGCCAGGCCCATACCCGTCCCCTTGCCAACCTGCTTGGTAGTAAAGAAGGGTTCAAATATTCTCTCCAGCAGTTTTGCATCGATCCCCGGTCCGGTGTCTCTCACCGACAGCTCAAGGTGATCCCCTGATACCAATTGGCGGCAGGATGTGCATATGCCGTCATTGACTGTGCTTCTGGTCAGATTGACATCGATACGCCCCTTGCCATCCATGGCGTCACGGGCATTGATGCAGACGTTCATTAACAATTGGTGAACCTGCACCGGGTCCACCATTACCGTTGGCGTGTCGCCCTGGACCGTTGCCTGTATCGAGATGCTGGCGGGTAGTACCGGGCGCAGCATTTTAATGGTTTCATTGATCAGAATCCGTAGATCAAAGGGATGCAGTTTGCCGTTATTGCCGGAGCGACTGAAGGTGAGCATTTGTGCAATCAGTTCCTGGGCGCGATTGCCGGAGGTCTGTATCTCGCCAAGATAGTCGAGGTGCCGCGCCCGATTCTCGCTGCCGTCCTGCAATTCTTCTTCCTGCAGCAGCTCCAGGGCCAGTTCGGTAAACCCCATAATGCTGGCCAGAATATTATTAAAGTCATGGGCGATCCCGCCGGTCAACTGACCGAGCGACTCCATCTTTTGCGCCTGCATCAATTGCAGCAAGAGTGACTTGCGTTCCTGCTCCGTGCGTACACGTTCACTGATATCCCGTAATACATGTATCGTGCCGGTGTATTCATCCTGCGTGTCCTGGACGTGAATATGCATCACCTCGGCGGTCAACTGGCCGGTATCTTTGTGTACCATATTTACAGTAACTGGCTTATTCGTCAGGGAGGCGTCTGTCGCGAGATTCGAAGCAATGGCCTCACCATCATCATCTATCGTATACAGAAAGCGGGTTGTCTTGCCGATGAGTTCAGCGGCCTCATAGCCGAGCAAGTTTGTAATGGCCGGGTTTGTCATAATGATGAAGCCTTTATTATCGGTGACGATAATACCATCGCTGGTTTTGTTAAAACCGTCGTCACGCAGACGGCGTTGTATGTCCAGTTCCTTTTTTAATCGAATACTTTCGCTAATATCACGTATCTCGGCAGACACCAGCAGGCCCTGTTCCGAATATAAGGTGCTCAGGCTGATATCGACGTGCAGAGTGTCGCCATTCTTTTTCAGGGCGAGAATATCCTTGACCTCCGACATCGGCCGGGTAGTGGGGTTTTCCAGGTAGGTTTTGCGATGCAGGAGATGGGACTGTTGCAGATCTTTTGGAATGAGCCGCTCAATTGCCTGGCCGATGAGTTCGCGGCGCGAATAACCAAAGTAGTTCTCCACCAGCGGATTGCAGTAGACGATGATGCCATGCTGATTGGTGTGGATAATGGCGTGGGAGAACTGATCCAGTTGCAGGTAATACTGTCTCTCGATGTTGAGTCTGCGCTGGGTTGCCTCTTTCAACGCCTCCGCCCGCGCCAGTTGCAGGTGTGTCTTGATCCTGGCCTTGACCTCTTCAGGCTCAAACGGCTTGGTAATGTAATCCACCCCGCCGCAGGCAAAGGCCTTGACCTTTTCGGTCGTGTCGGTGAGTGCGCTGATAAAAATAACCGGGATGCTTTTTAGAACAGAATGGGCCTTGAGCAGCACGCAAACCTCATAGCCGTTCATTTCCGGCATATTGATGTCGAGCAGAATCAGGTCGGGTGGGTTTTTTTCGGCCGCCTTGAGCGCCAGTTTGCCGCTGGGGAAGACCCGGATGGCATAACCCTGATGGGATAAAATATCGATCAGGTAGTTCAGGTTGGAGGGCCGGTCATCAATGACCATGATGGTTGACTGACTTAGATTGCTATACATGGATATTGTCCCTTGTCATCTGTCATCAGGTTTAATTCAAAATTTCAAGCAGTCTGTCGTATTCATATCGGTCAACCAGCCGTGCCAGGTCCATGGCCAGCGCATGATCGGTTTGTTCGACGTCGGACAGGCATTCACGCAATTGCCGGATGTCACCGCTTTCGGTCGCGCTGCGCAATTTGAGGCGCAGTGGCTCGGGCAGGACGGCTAAGACACCCGGGGTCATCTTCGGCGGGTATGTGGCCGCCTGTAACACCGGTTCATCTGCGTATGCAAAATCAATATTGGGCATGTCTTCGAGCAACTGAATGACATCCGGCAGTTTGCAGGGTTTGCGCAACAGGCCATTAACGCCGCATCGATAGGCCTGTCGGACGTTTTGGGTGCTGGCGCCTGCGGTGACGGCAATGATCGGGATGGTCTCGCCGTTGTCTGTTTGCCTGATCTGCTTGATGACCTGATAGCCGTCCATGATGGGTAACAGCAGGTCGATAAGAATGATGTCCGGTTGATTGAGTTTGAATTCGTCCAGCGCCTGCTTGCCATCGACGGCCTGCAGGGTATGAAAGCCGAGCTTTTCCAGTAACTGCACCATGAAGTCAAGACTTTGCGGATGGTCGTCGACCACCAGGGCCCGTCGTGAGCCATTGCCGGACCTGAGACCTGTGACGGATTTGTGGGCCGCCGGTTTACGGGCCTTATATGGATGACTGGTTTTGTATGGGTAGGTAAAGGTAAAGCGGCTGCCCTCACCGGGCGTGCTGGTGACGCTGAGTTCGCCGCCGAGTAGTTGAACATACTGACGAGTGATGACCAGCCCCAGGCCGGTTCCCCCCTTTGTCAGGCCGGCCAGGCCCTGTTCAAACGGTTGAAAGAGTCGCTGTAGTTCAGCGGCATGGATTCCGGGGCCGGTGTCACTTATTTCAAATTGTAATTGTCCGGGCTGACTGCTAACAGCAATCTTTAAACTGACCTCGCCGTCATCGGTAAATTTGACGGCATTGCCCAGCAGGTTGATCAGGATCTGTCGTAACTTGACGGCATCACCGCTGATGTATTGGGGCACCTGTTCGTCCAGTGAAATAGTCAGGCCGATATTCTTGCGTTCAATTTTTAAGTGGAACATGGCCTGTATTTGTTCAACCAAATTGTGTAGATCAAAATCACTCGGTCTGGTTTCGACCCGGCCTGCCTCGATCTCGGAGACCTCCAGCACATCATGGATCAGTTCATGCAGGTGATTGCCGCTACGATTGATGATCAGCAGATTATTGCGTTGTTTATCTGACAGGTCGGTATCGAGTTGCATGAGCTGTGAAAAACCCAGGATGGCCTGTAGTGGCGTGCGCAGTTCGTGACTCATGTTGGCCAGAAAAAGGCTCTTGGCCTGGTTGGCTGATTCGGCCGTTTGTTTCGCCTCGCGCAGTTCCTGTTCTCGTTGCTTGTGGTGGGTGATATCGTAGTTCAGACCGATCATCCTGATCGCCTGGCCGTTTTCATCCCGTTGTATCATGCCGTTGGTCTTCAGGGTGTGGACGGAGCGGTCTGGCCAGATCACACGAAATTCGCTGTCAAAATCGGTATTGTCGAGGATCGCCTTTTGTGAATCGGCAAATATGGTGGGCAAATCATCCGGGTGCACCGAGGTTTCCCAGATACGGGATGATTTGGTCTGGCCGTCAGGAATCAGGCCATATAAGGCATGCATCTTGTCATCCCAGTAGACAATGTCATTGATAATATCCCAGTCCCAGATACCCATCCTGGCTGCGCCCAGGGCGAGGCTCAGGCGATCGGTGAGCAGGCTGATTTCCTGGTGGGCGGTTTCGGCCTGGAGGTTTGACTGCCGCAAGGCCTGTTCGGTGTGTTGGCGGCGTCTGACCTCGTCCAGCAATTGATGGTTGATGTGTTCTATCTCACGCATCCGCTCCTGGTTACGCGCCTCCAGTTCCAGGTTCAGTGTCTGGATCTTTAATTCAGTTTGCTTGCGGGCATGGATATTGAGCAGGGTGCCGGAGACTTGCCGGGCCTGTTCACCGGGTCGTGCGCCCATGACGCGGGCGCTGCATAGCACCCATTGCCAAACATTGGCGGCAGTCTCGATACGGAATTCGGCGTGCAAAAATGGCCGCTCCCCATTTAACAGGCGGTGTCTTTCTTCCTGTACGGATGGCAGATCGTCGGGGTGGACCCGCCGGTCCCACTCCGCCAGTGTGCCACCAAAGCCGGCGGCAGAGAGGCCAATAATGTCCAGCCATTCCTGGTTGACCGTCAGGGCATCGCTTGTCACTGTCCAGTACCAGAGGCCCAGACCGGCGCACTCCGTGAGCGAGCGAATGCGTTGCTCGTCATTCTCCAGGGTGGTGGCCAGTTCAATGACACCGCGATAGGTCTCTTCAAGTTCAGTGGAAAGTTTGCGCACTTCATCGCGCAGCCGCTTGACTTCATCGAGCCCGCCGGGTTCACCGATTTCGTATACCAGTTCCAGCACGCCGCGATAGGTCTCTTCGATCTCCTGCCGGAGTCGCTCGATATCCTGTTGCGATGTCGGCCTGTCTTTGTGATCAGACATGTGTCTTGTGCTCCTTCACAATGAGTACCGCGGCATCGTCGTTGCGGCGTCCATAGTCGCGCAGCAACAGATGACTCAACAGCAGCGGATTGTTGCGCAATGCGGCTACATTGGGGTCGTCGCTCCAGCGGCGTGAGATACCGTCGGTATGGAGGACCAACATGCCGTCATCGGGCCAGGCCAGGGTTTTGATCAACAGGGGGGGCAACATACCCGAACCCACGACACCGGGACGCGAGAGTGGCGTCGATGTGGATTTTGGCAGGAGGGCCGCTTCGATGTTGCCGACCCCGCCGTATTGCAACAGGCGTGATGACTTGTGCAGGCGCATGGCCATCAGCGCCACGCCGCGGGTGCCGCGTAGCGACTGATGCAAATGCGGCAGGAGTTGTTCAAGCGGCATGGCCGGGTTATCGCGGAAGATGGCGATGGCGGTGTTGCTGGCGAGGGCGGCCTCACGGCCATGGCCGAGGCCGTCGGTCATCATTAAACCGATCTCTGTCTCGGTCTCTTTCAAAAAGTAGGCGTCGCCATTGTCGGTGTAGCCGGGCTTGGGTCGGCTCACGCCTCCCCATTGAAAGGTGGCTGGGGCGGGTGGCCCGGCGTGACACCATTTGCTCGCCACCAGGGTGGTGCCACCGGCAAAATAGGAGGGGTGCTTGCTACGGGGTTTTTCCGGTACGCTGGAGTGGATCGTAAATTCATCCATCAGACGTCGCACCGCGCCCAGGCCACAGCCCATGCTGCCGGCACTGGAGTGGCGGTCGGCCAGGGCGTTGGTGATGGAGGGGATGCCGGGGCCGTGGTCCGAGGCCACCAGTGAGATACCGGTTTTATCCCCCTGCCTTACCTTATATATAGTCAGAATGGGATCGACGGCCTTGTGTACCACAAGGTTGCTGGTGATTTCCCTGGCGGCGATCTGGAGATGTTCACGTTGCACATCGGTAAAATCGAGTTCACCGGCCAGTTGTCTGACAGCCTGGCAGCCGAGCCGCGCATCGCCCATGTCACTGACGGGTTGCACCACGGTGTTGTGTGAGGCGTACTCTAGTTCCACTTGATGATCTCGACGCGGACGCCTCGTCCCGGTTCGGAATGGATTTTGAAGTCATCGACCAGTCGGCGCGCACCGGGCAGACCGTGACCGAGGGTGGCGATACTCGAAAAACCATCCTGCATGGCCTGTTCGATGTTGGGGATGCCGGGTCCCTGATCGACAAACCGGCAATGTATGCCGATCTTGTTGCCTTCACGCAGGACCTCGTATTCCATGTAACCACCGTCACCGTGCAGGAAGACATTGCGCGCCAGTTCACTCACCGCGGTGGCGATGCGGGTCTTGGCCATCACCGAAAATCCCTGCGCACCGGCCACATCACGCGCCGCAGTGCGGGCCAGCACCACATCGTGTTCATCACGGATCTCAATCTTGTCCATCGACTGTCTCCATCAGGGCCGGTTCGCGCACCGCATGCCCATCCTGCCGGATGGCGCAGAGTTCATATCCCAGTTTGAACAGCCCGGCCTCAATATTGATCGCGGTATCGATACCGGGCAGGGTCATGCCCATGTCGACCAGGGTCATGGTCACCGCCGGGCGCATGCCGACCAGCACGACCCGGGCATCCATGACGCTGGCCATCTGTGTTGTCTCCGACAGGATACGGGCGATAAACGAATCGACAATCTCCATCGCGGTGATGTCGATCAACACGGCGCGCGCCCGGGTATCACGGATTTTGTAGAGGATGGTGTCTTGCAGATTCACCGCCAGTGAATCGTGCAACTCCGTTTGAATGGAGACCAGTAACACGGGACCAATCTTTAATACCGGTATGCTTTGCATGATTAGAACCCTCTGCCTGTCTCGATGACTTTGATGCCAAGGGCCAGACCGTCGGCGAGGGTGGCGCGGGTATGCAGGGTGGAAAGGTCGACGCCCAATTGGGTGACGGTGCGAGCGACCTCCGGACTGATGCCGGTGAGGATACAATCACCACCCATCAGCCGCACGGCCGTCGCCATGCGGATCAGGTGATCGGAGACCATGGTATCGACGGTCAGCACGCCGGTGATGTCGACGATCAGCACGCGGATCTGTTCCTCGGCCATGCAGGTCAGCGCCTTTTCCATCGCATCCTGGGTGCGAATGCTGTCGAGGGTGCCGACCAGTGGCAGCACCTTGATGCCCTTCCACACGGTCAGCAGGGGCGAAGACAGCTGCATGAGTTCTTCGTAGTGACTTTGCTCAAGACGGGCCTTCTTTTGCGCATCGTGTTGTTGTTTTTCCGTAATGTCGATCACCGTAGCGGTAACATACATCTCGCCTTCGATCTCAACCGGGCCTAGGCCGATCTCAATCGGGAACTGACTGCCGTCCTTGCGTTGCGCAAACAGTTCGCGGCCCGCGCCCATCATGCGCGGCCAGGGTTCGGTGATAAAATTATCACGCATCCCGACATGCGACTCGCGTAGTTGACCAGGAAGCAGCGTCTCAATGGGTTTGTCGAGTAATTCTTTTTTGGTAAAACCAAACAGGCCCTCACAGTGTTTGTTGAAGTGTTTGATCCTGCCCTGACTATCGACCAGCAGGAAACCGATAGGGGCCGCGTCGAGGACAGTGTCGAGAATTTTGTTGATATTGGCCGTTGCCTTATTCGTTACAGTCGTTGTCATTGCTTTCTCCTTTGAATGAATCACCCAATGCGGGTTGCTGTAGTTACCAATTTTTCTAAGAGGCCTGATTCGCAGGTTTTTGGCCAAGCGCCCTGCGCTGAAAGATTTTGTTGGAGCTGAACAGAGTGAATGACTGTAGGCATAAAGATGGATAAATACACCGCATTCAGTCCGTCCATATATTTTGTAATGTGTTATAGGGGAGGTATCCACCTATTTATAATTGTACCGTAGAGAATTTGTATATATACCGTGTGGTGATTTTTACATGCCGGGAATGTTACAGACAATAAGTTATTTTCATAACTGTCAAAATTAGCAGGAGTTGCATGCGCTCCACGGTCTGGTACGGATTATTTCTGTAAAGAAAACAGGTAACGAGGCAGGACTATAGGCTGAATGATGATGTGCCGTCGGCGTACAGGGGGGATCGTCGCCTAAGTCGGAGTGTTTATATGACTATAACTGAAATGGTTATTGATGAGCGACGGGCAGTGGGCATGAAAATGTCGGTAATAATTTTGCGCCTGGGTGTCTGCATGTGCGTGATGGTCATGCAGTTCGACTGCGTGCGCTGTCGGCCAGGTGTTTATTGATTTTGTCCGCCAGGTCCGCCAGCCTGAGTGGTTTGGTAATGTATTCCCGAATCCCGATGGCGATAGCCTTTTCCTGATCGATCTCTTCACTAAAGCCGGTGACCAGAAATATCGGCATCTGTGGATTGTCAGACAGAATTTTTTGCGCCAGTTCGGCGCCGGTCATTTCCGGCATAGTCTGGTCGGTGATGATGAGGTCGATGGACTGCTTGTTTGCGGTAAAAAAGTCCATAGCCTCCCGGCTGCTGTTGAGCGTGGTGACGGTACAACCCTTGTTTTTAAGCATTTCCGTCATAAATTTTGCGACCTTAGGTTCATCATCGACAATCATTATGTGATAACCATGCAAGACTTTACTATTGCTCGTACTCATTGCCTGTCTCCTGTTTCATGTACCCATAGTTGCTCATGCATTGGCCACATTGGCCATGGTTTGTTCCGTCGCCGCCGGGATATAAACCTTGAAGCTTGTGCCAACACCGGGTTTTGATTCGACGATAATATGTCCGCCCGCATCGTGAATAATGCCGTGCACCACAGCCAGGCCCATGCCTGTACCCTTGCCTGCTTCACCGACGATTTTGGTCGTGTAAAAGGGTTCAAATAAACGGCTGAGCGACTCATTGCCAATCCCGCATCCCGTATCAGAGACAGCGAGCTTGAGATAATTACCGTTGAATGATTTACCACAGGAGGTGCATTCACCATGATAATTGAAATCATTCAGGCAGGTAATCACTAAATTTCCAGCATCTGGCATGGCATCAACGGCATTGAGGCTCATGTTGATGATGAGCTGTTGCAGGTTAATAGAATCGATGGTGACTGGAATGGCATCCTGTGGGATGTTTATCGAGACAGCAATTCTGTCGGGCAGGATGTTGTGCAGCATCTTTGACAGGTCATCGGCCATGGCGGGGATGTACAGGGTATTGGCCGAGGTTTCGCCGATCTTTTTGGCATTGCGGCTGTATTGCAACATGCCCTCGACCAGGTCCCGTGCGCGTACACCGGAGGCGTAGATTTCCTTCAGATAGCCCGCCACGGATTCATCGGCGTCTGACAATATGTCCTGTAGCAATTCAGTATAACCCATGATGCTGGCAAGCAGATTGTTAAAATCATGGGCGATACCGCTGCTGAGTTGTCCGATGGCCTGCATCTTTTGCGCCTGATGCAGGCGCTCACGCAGTGCCTTGCGTTCATCGATGGATTTTCTTATGTCGGTCATATCAACACCGGCGAGAATGATTCCGGCGGTATTCCATTCGTAATCCTTAACGGTGTTGTTGTGCCATTCAAAGATCCGGTCTTGTCCGGCGCGGGTGCGGAGGGTGATGTAGAAGTATTTTGGAAAGACTTCATTGTTTAATACATGCTGTTGATAGGCCTCGCGCATTTCATCTGCAACACTTTGATCCGGGCACAGACTGAAATAGTCTACACCGAGTAATTCCCCCTCGCTATAACCTAATAAAGTGCAACCCTTGCGGTTGATTAGGGTAATTAAACATTTTGTGTCAATGGAGATAATGGCTACTTCGGCGGTATCCAGATAGCTTTGTGCTCGATCACGTTCATAGCGCAGCGCATGTTCGGCCTGCACGCGTTGTCTGATGTCATGCACTACGGCAATAATAAGCAGTTTATTGTTTGATCTTAACTGACTAAGGCTGATTTCAACCGGAATGGTATTTCCGTCCTTGAGTAGTGCAGTGACGTGTTTATGAGGACGCTTTAGTCTTTTCTCATCAAGTGCGAAGTTGACCACATCCCGCTGATGCTGTGAGCGGTTATGTTCAGGCACCAGGCTATTTACATTGTTGTTGATTAATTCAGATGCTGTGTAGCCGGTCATGTCGCACAGTGCAGGGTTTACCGCCACGATGGCTCCCAGACCATCGGTAATAATCAGACCGTCCTGTACATTATCGAAGATCCCCCTGGCCCGCGCTTCACTGGCCTGTAGTTTGATTAAAGTCTCATTGAGGGTGTTATTTTCCCGGTCATAGTTTTGCAGGCTGGCCTGTAGATTATGTTGCAGTATGCCAAATGACTCGGTCATGACGCCTATTTCATCATGCCGCGTTGCCGGTAAACGAATGTCGTAGTTGCCTTGCGCCAGTTGGCGGGTGGCGACCGTTAAGTCCTTGATCGGTTTTATCAGCAGGCGATCCACCAGATAAATACCAGTGCCGATGAGGACGATGAGTGATGCGACATACAGGCTGATCAGGCGGGTGAGGTCCTGACCGGCCATTTCACTATAGCCGGGCAAGGTGAGTCCCACCAGCAGCGCAATAGTGAGCACACAGACCAGCAGCATATAGATCAGCAGTTTGAGGCGTATACTCGTCATGCGCATTATTACCCGGCCAGCAATTCTTTGACGGTCTGCTTGATGTCAGCGATGGAAAAGGGTTTGCGGATAATATTATTGGCGCCAATCAATTGGGCTATCGGCAGATAGTCAAAACGACCATTGATGCCACCACCGCCGGAGATTGCGATAATACTTAATTCCGGGATCTTTTCCTTGATTTCCATAATCAGATCCAGTCCGGTCTTGCCGGGCATGACCAGGTCAGTGATCATGATCTCGATCGCATGTTTGTCGAGGATATCGCTGGCCTCCTGGCCTGAGCTGGCCTCAAATATTTCGTGTTGCTCTTTTTTAAGAGATTCACGCAGGATATTCCGAATATTCTGTTCATCATCAACGACAAGTATCTTGGCCATGTTAATTCTCCGGTCGGTTGTTACTAGAAGAGCTGGATATCCTGTTCTGACATTTCCTGTGTTGCCACAGGTTTGTTTTTCACTTTTTCATCCAGTTCGCTGGATACGGAAATAAGGATATTCTTGTGTGTGGTGTAATCTATCGGTTGCTCGCCATCTGCATCCGCCGGGGGGAGGGTGGATTCCAGCAAATTATCCACCTGTCCGGCATATTCACCGAGGGCATGTATCCGTTTCTGGACATGGGCAACCAGCTGTTGCGACATATCACCAAATTGCAGTGATCTGACCGCATTGCCTACCGCCAGATGGATACGATGGGAAATATCCTGGGTGCTGGACAACTTGTCCGCCACCTCTGCATTCAGGGCCTCCATATCCTTCATTAGGTCATTGATTCGTCCCTGCGAGTTGAGGGTCATGCTCATGTCCCGTGAGGCCATGGTGCCGACGATCTTGCTGGCCTTTTTCATGCTGTCTTTGGCATCCTTGAAGGTATCGCGTATCTGCCGGCTGAAGCCGTGGCTGCGCAGTGACAGGGAGCGCACCTCGTCAGCCACCACGGAAAAACCGCGTCCGGCTTCACCCGCGCGCGCGGCTTCGATGGCGGCATTGAGGGCTAGCAGGTTGGTCTGGTCACTGATGCCGTCAATCTCATTTAAAAAGCGGTCGATCATCGTGATCTTTTCATCCAGCGCCTTCATGGCGTGAACCAGTTGCATACTGCCATCGCTCATCACGGTGATATTGTCAGAGAACATGGCGACCAGCCCGTTGATTTCTTCGGTGAAGCTCGTGTGATTATCATCATGGCTGGCCTGCTTGGCGACATTGGCGATGAGCTCTTGCACCATATTTTCCTGGACACGGGATTGTTGCTCCATGTCCGTAAAACTTACGGTGAGCTTGCTCGTCGCATCGGCAATCAGGTTATCAATCTGGCTTAATTCTTCGTGCATCAGGCCAAACTGATTTTTAACGACTTGCTCCGACATATTTGACAGCTCAAGCGCGGTACGCAGGGCATCGTTATACGGTGAGTGATGGGGCTGCGTGGTGAGTTTCTTATGGCGGGTGCCGAGCAGGAGAAACACCCACCAGACCGCGCTGATGCCGAGCACGATGCCAATACTGCGCACGTCAAACGCCAGGAAGTATAACAGGCCGGTTTCCGCCAGTAGCAGCAGACCGGATAGTAATAGTACGCGTCGATTAATCATTGTGAACCTTCCCTGTTCCGCTCATGGCAACTGCGTAGCGGTGCAAATCAATTTTTTCCAACAGGCCGTTGCGGTCGATGGGTTTGGCCAGGCAAGTCTCGGCACCGGCCTGGATAATTCGATCGATATTGTCCTGACTATAAAAACCGGTCATGGCGATGACGCGTATATGGCGGGTCTCGACGTCTGATTTGATGGCGGCGCAGACCTGGTAACCGTCGATGCCCGGCATCATTAAATCCAGCAGCACGATATCGGGTTTAAAGGTGTGCAAACGATGGCCCGCTTCGAAGCCGTTATGCACCTGCTCGGTGTTTATCTCTTGTCCCTGTCGGCCAAGCAGCTCAGCCAGGTAGCGGCAGAGCTGTACATCATCGTCAATGATCAGGATCCGCAGTGCGGAATTGGTATCAAGGTGAAACGGCAGCTTGTGCTCGGCGGCAAAACGCGCCACCTCGTCCACGGCGTAGCGCCGATGACCGCCCGGTGTGACCACGGCCTGTAGCAATCCCTGTCGGGCCCATTTGCGCAGGGTCACGGTGGCCACATTCAGACGGAGTGCGCAGTCGGCCGGTGATAAATAGATTGTGCGGGCCGTGTATTTGCCAAGTGCTTGATTTTTCATTCTGATCGGCAATCCTAAATATCGATATAAGTATAACTAAAGATTTAGCCAGTATTAACGATACATACGATATCGGACAATAACCTGCTGCCTTGAGGTTATTTTAAAAGCTTGCCGTAGTTTAATTGTGTCTTTAAATGCGTCGTAAAGGTGTGATCAATGAAGGACTTAAAAAGCAAGCCCCCTACCGTGCGGATAGCGATGTTATCTGAATATGTATACGCCCGGCGTAAGGGGGGCGCATGATTCGTGCGCAGGACGCCAAGCCCTGGCTGGCCAACCAGATTTGTCTTGCCCGGCAACCGATCCTTGATAGGCGCGGCAACGTCGTGGCCTATGAATTGTTATTTCGTGCCCCGGGAGAGACGGTGGCAAGTTTTGAAAACGCCTATACCGCGACAGTCAACGTCGTGACCAATGCCTTCACCAATATCGGGGCTGAAACGATGCTCGGTGGCAAGAAGGCGTATATCAATTTTGATGCGAACATGTTGAGCTGCGATATCACCAGTCTTCTGCCCCGCGACAAGGTGGTAGTGGAGATATCCGGTGCTGTGAATATGGATGCAAAGTTACTGACCACGCTACGCAGTTTGCACGGTGAGGGGTTTCGTTTTGCGCTGGGGAATTTTGTTTATAGCAAGGAACTGGAACCGCTTTTTCAGTTTGTCGATACCATCAAGCTGGATATTACCAGGCTATCAAAGGAAGAGCTGGTTGAGCAGGCCGAGTATTTCATCAATTTGAAAAAAAACCTGCTGGCGGAAAAGGTCGATAACCATAACGATTTTGAGATGTGCCTATCCCTGGGTTGCAAGCTATTTCAGGGCTATTTTTTTGCCAAACCGACCATAGTCACTCAGGGCGAGCTGCCGGCCAGCAAGCGCCAGTTAATCGAAGTAATGAATGCGGTGATGGAAGACGCAGACAGCCGGGTGTTGGAAGAAAAGATCATTCGTGATGTGTCGGTTAGTTACAAGCTCCTCAAATTTGTCAATTCGGCAGGTCTTAGCCGCGGTCAACCACTCAATACCATTAATGACGCGCTGACCATGTTGGGTCGAAAACAATTATATCGCTGGTTATCGATCCTGCTGTTTTCGGCCGAGGATGACCAGAACAAGCAACCCGGCGCCCTGTTCAACGCCGCAATCTATCGTGGCCGTCTGATGGAGATATTGGGGGAGATGTCGCGTCACAAAAATCCGGCTGAATTGTTTGTGCTGGGATCATTTTCATATCTTGATGCACTGTTAAACAGAAAGCTGGCCTGGATCATCAAGGATATGCTGGTACCCGAGCCGATTAAAGACGCCTTGCTGAAAAATGAAGGTCAGTATTGGTCTTATCTTGAGTTGGTAATGGCATTGGATAAGGGGAAGTTTGATGATGCGCTAATTGCCCGTGCCGGATTGAGTATCGATAAAATCAATGAGGCACAATTACAGGCAACGGCTTATTGCGAAATGATTACATGAATGCGAAATATAAAGGAGAGTGAAATGAACAAGTGTTTCACGTTTATGACGCAGTGTTATAGGTTATTTGTTTTAGTGATGGTGTTTGTGACAGGCTTTGCCGCGGCAAATTGTCAGGCAAAAGACAGCTATACCTTCGGTATTGTGCCACAACAGTCGGCATCGGCCCTGGTGCGTACATGGGCGCCGATATTGAATTACCTTGAAAAGCACAGCGGCGTCAAAATACAGTTTGAAACAGCGAAAAATATCCCCACTTTTGAAGAAAATCTGGCGAAGGGTAAATATGATTTTGCCTACATGAATCCATATCATTATGTAATGTTTCACAGACATAGTGGTTACAAGGCGATAGCCAAGTCCAAAGATACCAGGATTCACGGCATCATTGTGGTACACAAAGACAGTCAGTTGAAATCAATTAAGGACCTGAACAATAAAGAATTGGTCTTTCCCTCTCCCCTGGCGTTCGCCGCCAGCCTGATACCGCGTTCTGAATTGCGTCGGCAAATGATCAATGTTACCCCCAGATATGTTTCATCACATGATTCGGTGTATCGCAATGTGGCGGATAAAAACTTTGTTGCGGGTGGTGGGGTGGTTCGCACATTCAATACGACGCCAGAAGATGTTCGGGCCAGATTGCGGATATTGTATACAACCGATGGTTATACACCACACGCCTTTGCCGTGCATCCAACCGTACCCGATACGGTGTTGAAGGCAGTCCGCCAGGCCATGCTCGATATGGAGAAAACGACTGAGGGAAAGGTCCTGTTGGAGAGTCTCGATATGAAGGGTATCGCCTCGGCAAAAGACACTGATTGGGATGATGTCAGGAAAGTGAGTTATTAACAAGAAATGAGCCGGTAATCGAATGAAATTCAGAACAAAGACAATTCTGGGCGTCGCATCAATCGAGATCGTGCTGGTCACCAGCTTGATTGTATTTGGTTTGAACTGGTTGAAAAGAACCAATGAGACAGAATTACAGGATCGTACCCATAATATCCTGGAATTGCTTGCCACCACCGCCAAAGATGCCGTGCTGACATATGATGTGGCAACGCTTGAGGAGTTTACCGCAGCGCTGGTCAAACAAAAGAACATCGTTTATCTGCGGATCTATCGTAGTGATAACCTGCTTGTCCAGGGGGGTAATGAGCGGGCCTTATCGAAGCCATTCAGGGAAGATCATACTGTCAATGAAGCTATGGATCAGATTTATGATGACTCGATTGAGATTGCTGAGGGCGGTGAGGTGTTTGGCAGAATAGAGCTCGGTCTGTCAACCGCGCATATTCAGCATAATCTGCAAGAGGCAGCCGAGAAAGCACCTTTTATGGCGGCAGTCGGCATTATTCTCTCAGCACTGTTCTCGTGGATGCTGGGTAACTACCTGACCAGGCAATTGGGGAAACTCAAAACTGCCGCAGTTGCAATCAGTGACGGTGATATCGGTCACCAGATTGTTGTTACCGGCAAGGACGAACTGGCGGATACGGAAAAGAGTATTAATCGCATGTCGCTGAGATTGAAAGACATGTATGACAAGCTGTCTGACTCGCTGGCTAAAAGTCGTGAAGTTGCACAAGCATTGCAGGAAAGTGAGTTATACACCAATACAATATTACAGAATATTGCCGATGTGATCGTGAGTACAGATAGCAACGGTATGATTGAATCCGTAAATGTGGCATTTAAAAAGGTATTTGGTTATAAGGAATTCGAGGTGATGGGCAGAAGCATTAATATGCTGATGGCGCCGGACATGAGTAGTCATCACGATGACCTGATGAGACGTTTCATGGATGGTCGGAGTGATCGTACCTCGTTGGATAAAAAGCGCGAACTTATCGCCTACCACAAAGACGGCCATGAAATACCGATTGCCATCTCGGTGAAGGCGGTGCGCGTCAATGATGCGATGATGTTTGTGGGCCTGATAGAGGATATCACCGACAAGCGTCTTGTACAGCATGAGTTGATTGAAGCAAAAATTGAGGCCGAGTCGGCCAGCCGTGCCAAGAGCGAATTTCTGGCAAATATGTCGCATGAAATCCGCACGCCCATGAATGGTGTAATTGGCATGCTCGATTTGCTCAGCAGGACAGAGATTAGTCAGAAGCAGTCTAAATATATAAAAACGGCGTCAAGTTCCGCGGATCTGCTGCTGAATATTATTAATGACATCCTGGATTTCTCGAAGATAGAAGCCGGCAAGCTGACAGTGGAGAACATCAGTTTCAACCTGCACCAGGTGGTGGAAGATGTGACTGAACTTTTGAATCAACAATTAAACCACAAGCAGGTAGAACTTTGCTGCTTCGTCGATATTGATGTACCGGAATATGTTTATGGTGACCCTTCAAGGCTGAGTCAGATATTAATGAATCTGGGTGGTAACGCCATCAAGTTCACTTCGGTTGGTGAAATTTCAATTCGGATCACCAATCGACATCACGAGGGTGACAGGCATCGGTTGTATTTTGAAGTCAGGGATTCAGGTATTGGGATCGCCGAAGACAAGCTTAATTTGCTGTTCAGGCCGTTTCAACAGGTGGATGGTTCGACCAGCAGGAAGTTCGGTGGTACCGGTCTCGGTCTTTCTATCTGCAAGCAGTTGATCGAAATCATGGGTGGGCGCATTGGTGCAAGCAGTTCACCAGGCCGGGGTGCAACGTTCTGGTTTGAAATTGATTTCAAACAATCCGAAGAGACAAATGCCGATCTGCCAGCCAGTGATCTGCATGGTAAGGTCATATTGATCGTCGATGATAATCATACAAACCTGGTGATAATGTCGAGTTATCTTGAGGCCGTGGGTGTCAAGGTGCACTCGACGAGTTCCGGACGTGAACTGGTCGAATTGGCCGCAGGCATGTCACGGGCCGGCACCAAGATAGATGCAATTATTCTTGATATGCAAATGCCCGGCATGGACGGTATTGATACGGCAAAACTGCTCAAGGCCAACCCCCTGACGGAGGCGATCCCACTGACCCTGGTCAGTTCATTTGGCATGATCGAGAACTTGCCTGTTGAGGCAGGTATTGCCTTGTGTTTAAGCAAGCCGGTACGCCAAAGACAATTCCTGTACCACCTGGGTA
>JAHEDB010000149.1 GCA_024641465.1 Chromatiales bacterium
GTCGACAGCCAACCGGCTGACACGTCTGCAACGCCTGGTCGGCTATGCCAATTTCAATCTGCTGGGTTTTGACGACGCGCTAAAATACGCCAGTGGTTATTCTCAGGTCGGTGAGTTTACCAAACCTGAACTGGATTTCATCGAATCCATTTTTTCGGAAGACGCCAGTCACTATGGTTTTCTCGGCACCAAGGTGATCACCCGGCTGACAAGCACGATATCCAGCCGTGATACCATCAAGATGCCCAATACCGGTCACTATCTCTTCAAGGGCCAGCCATTACAGATGTACAACAAGGTTAAAAAAGATGTCGGCGACAGTGTGATCCTGACCTCGGGTATTCGTGGCGTGGTCAAACAAATCCATTTGTTTCTGGCCAAGGCGGTCAAGACCGAGGGCAATCTGTCCCAGGCATCACGCTCGCTGGCGCCTCCAGGCCACTCCTATCATGGTATCGGGGATTTTGATGTGGGCAAGATCGGCTTTGGTGAGAATAATTTTACCGCGGCCTTTTCCGATACGACGGAATACAAAAGATTGCGTGAGCTGGGTTATGTGATGATTCGTTATACCGAAAATAATCCGTATGGTGTACGATTTGAGCCCTGGCACATCAAGGTTGTATAAAATGACTGACGCAAGGCAGTGGGTTCTTTTCCTGATACTCGGCATGTTCAGCCACGGGGTATTGGCCAATAGCGCGGCCAATAGCCTGGATTTTACCCTGCACAAGCTGGGGTCTGATCCAAACGGGCCGACGATTCTGGTCATCGGCGGTATTCAGGGGGATGAGCCTGGTGGTTTTACCGCGGCATCCCTGCTGGTTACCGACTATCGAATCAAAAAGGGCAACATCTGGGTCGTCCCCAATCTCAATTTTAAAAGCATTATTGAACGCTCCCGTGGCGTACATGGCGACATGAACCGCAAGTTCCTGAGCCTGGCCAAGGCCGATCCGGAATATGCCGCGGTCGAGAAGATCAAGTCCATCATCCTTGATAAGCAGGTGGACTTGATCCTCAATCTGCATGATGGCAGTGGTTTTTATAATCCCAGGCACATCGACAAGGATCACAATCCGTATCGCTGGGGACAAAGCATTATCATCGATCAACACGCCATCAATGCCCCTCGCTTTGGTGATCTGGCGAGTCTGGCGGAACGGGCCAGTAATGCCGCCAACAAGAATATTACCTACGACAAGACGCATTACCATGTGAAGAATACCAAAACCCGTGAGGGTGACGTCGAGATGGAGAAGACCCTGACCTATTTCGCCATTCGCAACAATAAACCGGCCTTTGGTATCGAGGCCAGCAAAGATTTCCAGACGCATACCCGTGCCCTGTATCACCTGTTTGTGGTTGAGGCGATGTTCCAGGAACTGGGCGTAGAGTTTGAACGCGATTTCAAAATGACCCTCTCCTCCATCAAACAACGCATTGACAATAATGTCAAACTGGCGCTGTTTGATAACAAGGTCTATCTGGACATGGCCAGGGCGCGGAGTCGATTGAACTATATTCCGATGAAAAAAGATGAACAGGTCCGCTTCTCCGCCAGCAATCCGCTGATCGCCCTGATCGGCAATGAGAAGAGCTACAAGGTGCGTTATGGCAATCGTTCGGTAACCCAGTTGCAACCACAGTATTTCGAATATGACGACAGTCTGTCTTCGATCAAGCTCTGGGTCGATGGTGAATTAAAACAGGTCCCGCTGGGGACGGTGGTTGATGTCAAGGATACGTTTAAAATCGAACCGATCGAAAAATATCGGGCCAATATAATCGGTTATGCCCGTCGTGGTATCGAGGATGAGGCCGGGGTCATCGTCAACCGTAAACAGATTCTCGATCGTTATTCGGTCGACCGTGAATCACGTAAATATCGCGTGGAGCTATATCTGGATAAAAAGTATTGCGGCATGATCCTGGTGAACTTCGTCAAACCGTCAAGTGTTGACCTGGCCTCGACCGCAGGCCCCGACTGAGACGAAAACAATTTAGCGCAGATAAAACCGGCGGGCATTGGTTTTCCTCAGATATCCGTAATATACTGAATAAATGATAAAACCGGGTCGTGTCGATTTAAGCAATGAGCCTGACATATAAAACGTTTAACTATTTGCCGGGCTTCAGCTGTCTGGGTGGTGAGTGTGAGGACACCTGCTGCAAGGATTGGGATATCTGGTTTGATCAACCCCACTTCGAGCTATTACAGGCAACCATCAACCAACACGGTGGTGAGCAGTCCGAGAAATTTTCGCGTTATATTCGGATAAACAAATCCAGTACGGCATCCGGCCATAATTATGCACAACTGAATCTGCGCCCCGACGGCAGTTGCCCATTTCTGCTGGCGGATGGCTGGTGCGAGTTACACAGCCAGTTCGGTGAAAAACCCCTGAGTAACGTCTGCGCATTTTTCCCTCGGGTACTGTCTCGTCAGGGTGATATCGTGGAATTATCCGGTGCGCTGTCCTGCCCGGAAATGGTGCGCAAGTGCCTGTTTGCCGAAGACGATATTGAGATTGTCGATTTTGAACCTGCCATCCTGCCACGCCCCGATGATTATCCACTGACGCGTGAACTCGCCCTGCCCGCCGAGAATTTTTATTATGACAACTTTGTCGTGGTGCGTGACGCCCTGTTGCGTTTATGCAAACTGGAAGGTTTTGGCTTTGAGTCGAGGTTGTATTTTCTGGCCAATTTTGCCAATCGCGTGGCTGGCTTCTATCACCTTGAGGCGGAGGCAAAAGGGGGTCGGCTGTTGGACAGTGAACTGAAACAGGCGCGGAGCATCTCCATGCTGGAGCGGATGGATAATTACGTGAGTAATTACACGGCGGCCGAACCGATGGCGATTATTGTTATTCAGGCGGTTTTACAGTTGCGTATTCAGCAGTTTCCCCGTGAGGCCTATAGCCAGTTTATCAAGCAGGTGTTCGCCGGCTATGAGGCCCTGCTACCCGAGACCTGTGGTACTGACGAACTGGATGATGCCTTGCCGCCGGATATGTTATGGCTGGCCTATCAGGAGCGACGCGGGCTGGTCGACAGCTATTTCAGCAATGAACTGGACAGGTGTTTTACGCGTTACCTGATTAACTGTATCTATCGGGAATGGTTTATCACCATGCCCGATCTGTTCACCTATGTGCATATGCTGGTGATCCGTCTCGCCATCCTGCGCTTTCTCGTTTACAGTCACCCGGCGATTATTCAGATCGCGGAACGACTCCACCAGAATGCTCAACAAGCAGATGAAAACGATATCATCAAATTAAGGGAGTGCCTGGTCGATGTGGTCTATAAAAATTCACGCGCCATCGATCACAACACCATGTTCCTCAAGGTTGTGTATGACGCGATCTATGAACAGCAGATGATGACCTACGAATATTCCCTGCCATTTATTAAATTTTAATCCTCGGTCTCACTGTAAGCCCCCCTTTATAACCTTGTCGTTCACCCGGGATTTATTGCGTGATATTCTCATAACCGCTAGACTGGCCCGCCTTTAGCAAGCCGGATCGGAAGTGAACCATGAGTGATATGTCGGATATGAATCAAGCGGATCAGCTGGCCCTGACCCGGGCAGTGATGGCCATCCTCGATGGCTGGGGGCTGTCCGCCGAGGCAATGCTGCTGCTGCTGGATCTGCCCAAGGGGACTCCCGGCCGGGCCTTGCGCAAATATCGTGAACACAGCCCTTTCCCCGATGATCTGGCCGTCATGCAACGCCTGGAGCAGATCATCGGCATTGCGGACGCGCTACGCACTTCCTATCCGCATAACCCGGCGATGGGCACACTGTGGCTGCAACAACGCAACAGTCGTTTTCAGGATCGGGCGCCGCTGACGGTGATGGTGGACGAGGGGATGGAGGGCTTGCTGGCGGTGCGCATGCATCTGGATTGCTCCTACGACTGGCACCTCGATAACAATAAGTAACTTTTTCTCTCAGGGCGTTTTTTTATCAGCGGCCTTCACCCGGCGAGTTCGGCCCTCAAAGCGGACGATCTGTTTGACGATCACATCATAGGGAAAGGCATCGATGGATTGGTAACGCTGAATCGCCTGGCTGAGCAATTGATTGATATCACTGATGCCCTGTTCTGTCTGGTAAGAGGGCTCGAGCAGTAATTGCAGCCCCAGCAGACCGCCGTTTTGCACCTTGACCTCCTTGCCGTGCGGCAGGGCGCCATCGATGCGCGTCAGGCGCATGGCGAATATGGCGCTGTTACGCAGCGCCGTCAGCAATGACTGACAGCGCTTTTGTGCCAGGTCTACTGTACAACTGACACCCTCCCGATCCGCCAGACAAAAGCGATGTGCGATTGAACACTGGCAGCGCCGTGAGTTGATGGATTTCTCAAATACGCAGCGGCAGGGATTGATGCTGTGATAGGTCTCGCGATATCGATTTTCTTCCATAAGCCCGTCCGTTTACAGCAAACCGTATCCGGTTTATTTTTCCCACTCTCGGAGGATCGGGGCCTCGCGGCGTTCCATCAGCTGTTCTTCGGCAGCCAGTGCGTTGGGGGCGAAGATCACCTTGTAGGTGCTGGTATCACCGGCGGGTAACGCGGCGCGCAGTCCACGCACTTCATCTTGTGCGACCTTGTATTCCTCGTGCTCGGCGAGTTTTTGCAGATTTTTTACCAGCGCGGTCGGGCCGGCTTTGATTTTATAGATAAAATAAGGCATGGCTTTATCTACTCCATTTCAGTTAAGTGTTAAGATGATCCATTATACCAGCCCTGTCTGGCAAAGGTGAGAGGATTTCCTGACACAATCCCAGGCCGGTTTAATAGCCATATGGATTGTCAATTAATAGGGTGTCGAAGTGATGGCCGAGAAGCTGCTGATGGCGATTGTCGAACTGGGAGGTTATCCCGATTTTACACCGGTCTACGAGCAGGCGGGCTATCAGGTCACCACGCTCAGGACGGTACGCAAGGCCATCCAGGCCCTCAAGCAGGCCAGGCCTCAGGTGATCGTCGCCGAGTTTAATTTTCAGTCAGATTTTCGTGACCGCACCAGTAGCCTGGAATCACTGCTGGCGATGGCGGAGCGGATACCGGAGTGCAGGGTCGTGGTGTTCTACGAACAGGAATATCGTCACCAGCTCGACAGGCTGTGTCAGCAGTATCAGCTGCATGCCATGTTGCCTTTTCCGATCGACACCCAACAACTCGCTGCCGTTATTTAGTCTCGCGGATCTGTCGAAAGCGCTTCGAGTGACTCTGCGGCAATTTCCCGGACATCCTGATCCGGATCATTCAGGCAGGTCTGCAAGGCCTCAACCGCGGCCGACGATTTTATAAATGACAGGAAATGGGTGGCATCACCCCGCACCCGGGCATTGCCGTGTTGCAACAGATCGATCAGTTTATCCAGCAGTCTGTCGAGGATCGGCTGTCCGGCCAGGTCTTCGAGGATCGCCCCCATGCCGAGCCGGACGTTGATATTGGTTTCGTCACTGCTCAGCAGCGGGACAAATAAGCGGATGCTATCCGGGGACTGTTTGATGGCATCGGTCACCGTCGCAAGTTCACCGTTCGACAGCAGCTCCGTGAAGTATTCCTGCATGCCCTGTTCGGATTGCGCACGGGTCAGCCAGGTTTCGATCTCCTGCGGACTGTGCAGACCCTGCAAGATGAATGGACCGATCTTCAGCCAGGGCACGGAGCGAATGTTATTGGCCTGTGCATAATCGGTTTGTTGGCCGATATTGATAATATGCAGCGCCGCGATGCCGCCCTTTTTGATCTCTCGACCAAGCACTTCCAGCATCACTGGGCAATGCGGGCAGACAGGCGTAATGGCGAGTGTGACTTCAGGTGGTGGCAAGCTCATGAATAGTAACAGTCTGTTGTAATGCGCACGGATTATACCGAAGGTGATGCGGGGTTTCAGGCTAATTCGTTACCGGCATATTGCTCAGGGTGAGAGAAACATGATCCCGACACCATCTTCGGTCATGCGGGTGACCTCTGCCTTGACCAGCGGGGCATCCGGCATGCCCAGTTCATCAGAAACCCTGAGTTGGATAATGCTGCCGACCTCGGGCAGGTCATTACTGCCTTTTTCCAGAAACAGACCG
>JAHEDB010000150.1 GCA_024641465.1 Chromatiales bacterium
CGTTGCCGCCGATGTCAATGCAAACTTCTCTGCGGCCAAAGCGGCGGTGGATGCTAACCATGCCAGAATCACTACTCTGGAAGGCAAGTCACCAGCGATAGCACGAATTATGATCCCTGTAAGTGGTGTATCAGCAGGGGGGACGATGAATGCGGACGGCACGGCGATACTGCCCGATGCAGCTAATACGACAGCCTATGGCAGTAGTTATGCGCGACCTGCCGATTATGTTTCAGGGGATATCACCATCAAGGCCATCATAAACAGTTGTGGGGGTGCAGATGTAGCGTATGAATCAGGCCATCCTACTGTTAATGGTGTTAATATCGGATTAAATACCATCTTCTTAAAATTGATATTCTGTGCAGACGGAGCTTGTCCAACGGTCTCGATTCCGGCCGGCGGAATTCTAACATCATGGTATGCGGTAGAAGTCAGTCATACGTTATCGGGATTCTCTGATATCAACACCCCGATCTTTACACGAAAGGGTAGCGATACAAATGATACCTGTGGCGGAGCTTTAACAGTGCGCGGTTTCATTGTCGAATATCCACGCGGTCAATAATCTATAATCACCCAGGCAACAATGTTTAAATGTAGTTAAGAGAATAGAGGGAAACATTATTTCCTCGCCATCCTAATAGAAAACCCCGGGCATGCCCGGGGTTTTTGCTTGGTTGTTAACGGTGGCTAGTAACCGACAATATCCCAGCTACCATTCACTGATTTCATTGCCCCATCGGCAAACCTGACATTGACTACAAAGTTATTTACCCCCGGCCGAAATTGTCTTGCGACATCACGGCAAATCGCCATTATTCTGCCATCCTGGCTAACAGGTCCGACCATGCATGGCATTGCCATATAAATACCGAAGCTATCAGAAAGCTCGAGTTTAACATCGAGTACAGGGGGTAGACCCGCATCCATAATTACACCGGCATCGAAGCCCTGGCTAAATACGACCGGCCCTGAATGGGTGTTACGTTGAACGAGATACTCAATTCTGAGTTATTTTAAAAGAATAAAAATATTATTTACAGATATGTATAAAAATCTGCTCTGTGGTTTAGCTGTGGTATTTTAACATTCGACAGGGGATAAATTCAGCAGCCATCATTACCGTCAAAGTAATCTAGCGGTCTTTTCATAGTAAATTGCATAACATACCCAATGGAGCGGTGCGTTATCATCAACTGGGCGCTATAGATAAGTATTTATATAAAATAAAGCTGAGTGAATTGATCTTTCACGTTGAATATAAATAAATTGGCTTGACGAGAGGGAATTAAACTGGACTACCCAGAAATTATACTCAAGTATATTAGTATCTTCTTATTAATAAATCTTTCCACAGAGATTTATCCGACCTGGCTTGTTATAACAACTGAATCATCAGCATAAAACACATTAACCTATTGTTTTTTCAGTACTTATTAATGAGTATGTTGCTTGGTGCTGCTTAAAACTCTAGCCCGGTACGATATATCAAGTTTTATTACACTGGTGGCAACCGTAGCCGAATCCCAACCCGGGTGTTATATTGTGACCCGCATCAAACTTGCTCAATTGCGTGATTAAATGATATTCGCAATCAATCACTTAATATCAAACGCTGCCGTAAAGAGAGATCGTCTTGTCTGTCAAACAAAAGCAATATACCCAGCCTGAACGAAGGGGTGTCGATAAGCGCCAGCTGACCTTGCAGCATATCTGTCTGCAACTGGCGGCCCTCGGCCATAACTGTACAATGAATACCGACCGCAGTTATCTGTCGGTGGCCGATAGCCTGCTGCGCAACTACGGACAGCAACGTCGCCTGCTGGCGGATTACCGTTGTCCCGCGGATCAGCGTATTCAGAATTTTCTCAACGATTATTTACAGCGTAACGGTGTAGATACAACGATCAATCTGCCGGGTGAGACCTTCAGTCTGTTACAGGCCGGGCTGGCGCGGGAGATGTCGTTGCCCTTTTCGGACGACCACTACCAATCGCCATTGCTGGATTCCTATCGCCTGGTGCAGGGTGTGCTGCACAATCCCAAGAGTGATCGGCGCACTACCAAGGGTGTGTTCCATATTGCCGAAGGCGGCCTGCCCATCCCGCACGATAAATGCGCCGTGCCGGTAGACGTTTATGCAAAGTTGTTGCAGGAGGCCCTGCAACCACCCGAGGAGTTGATGCGCCTGCCGATCACCAGTGGCACGGACTCGCCGGTGGACCTGTGGGTCTCCCTCCTGCTCAGGCCGGTGGTTCGTCCCGAAATCGAAGACGTGCTGCCGGAAAAATCACTCGAGATCAGAATGTTCGCCCCCGGCAGCCTGGTGGCCAATCTGGATTTTGTCGAATCCATTTTTGGCAATGGCGGCGACCCTTTCCTGCCGGAAAATGATGCCGCCCTCGACATCCATCACTGGACTGGCCACAGCGGCTGTATCATCCTCGCGCCGCATCTGACCCGCCTGACTAAAAAATCTCTTGGTCTGCCGCATTATGACGCGGCCACTGAACGTCAACGCAAGGATGGCATGTGCTGGCGGGAGGAGACGGAACTTTATAACGATGGACAGGCCTTCAAGCTGGTGTGCCGCGACATGCGTGGTGTGATCGTCACCATCATTGCCGATAATTATTTTGGTTACAGCAAGAAAGAGGTCAAGTCGCAGATCAGTTATTCCGCCAACCTGTTCGGTGGTTGTGAAGAGGAACACTCCGGTGGTGCGCTGGCCTTTCCCCGTTTCAACCTCGGTGAGGTGTATCTGCCGGACCCGGTGCATATCGCCAGTGGCCAGACGTATGAAAAACTCTGCATGCAGTTGGCCGATGCGATCGATGTCAAACCAACGCATTATGCCATCGACCGACGCTATCCCGATGTTATCTATGTGCCGCAGGATACCAGGATCGACATGCAGCAGATGCTGCTCAGCTGGCATCTGCACGGTGAGTTACAGCAGATCAAACTCCAGGTAAAACAGACCTATGTCTATCCGAGCGGCTTTCGCGTGCAGATGCAAAAACATCCTCACGCCCCGAGCTGGCGCCTGATCGGCACCCTGGGGGAAGGTACCTTCTGTCACAAACCCAGCACGGTCTCCGGTGGCGGTAAATCGGAGATCTCCAAATCGATACAGGATCTGATGATCTCCGGACCGGTGTTTGTCGGTAATTACGAAGAAGACTTCAATCAGGTTGAGCAGATCTTCAATTACGATTACTCGCGTCGTTTCCGTGATCCCGCGCTGACGGATGAACGTGGCCTGCTCAGCAGCCGCCGTACACTCGGTTCAGTCATCAAGCTGCTGACTCCGTCCAGCACGGACTATACGGATGAATACAACCAGTGGCTGGCCGGTATACCAAATAATATCCTTGCCCTGGTCTACATGATCAAACGCTTTTACAAACAGTCCTGGGCCGGTAACTGGCGCGCCTGGTTTTCGGTCGATGAGATCAATGGTATCCCGGGCCACGAACTGAAATATAACGGCCGTAAACTGGAGGCCAGTTATTTACGCGTCGGCTCACACCATGACGGTACCTGGCGCATCTTCAAACTGCGGCAGGATTTTGTTGCCGCCGGTAAGATCCAGATGGAAGATGATATTACCGCATCCACGGTGGCTCCCCTGCGTTATCTCACCAGCAGCCTGAATCCGGACTATGACGTGCAGAGCATCAAGCTGGTAAAGAACTGCGAGGCGCGGCTGTTCCAACGCCCGGATGAAGCCATCCATCGCGGTCTGGATAAACAGACCGAAGCGGACCTGGCCGGTGAGAATAACTTTATCTCCAATTTCGAACCCCTCACCACCGATGATGCCAAAAGACTGATCGATGAGGTCGTGACCTTCGAACAATATACGTCGCCGATGCGTAATCTGATCCGCCGTGCGAGTGAAGCTAAACCCGACAGCTATTTTGTCTCTTCCGCCCATCCACGGCTGGTCAATGGCAAGCCTTCTCCGAATGTCCGCTACTTGCAATTACGCCCCGATGTGGCCAATCCCAGGGAACATTATCTGGCGGTGACCGGCACACGCCTGGCTCGCGGCTTGAACTTGTATGACCCGGTGTATTTCCCGGTCAATGCCGTGTTGCAGGGGCGTCGCAACAACCCACAGGACAAGGCAAAGGGGATTCGACCGCTGGCGGTGTATAACCCGATCCACTATCAGGAACTGCCGGAACTGTTCATGGATCTGATCTGTAGCCTGACCGGCAAGTCACCCTCTACCACCGGGGCGGGTTCCGAAGGTGCGCTTACCAAGGGACCCTTCAACGCCCTGTCGAGTACCGCCGATCTGAATAATGCCCTGGTTACGTTTATTCTCTGCGGTCACGATGGTTTTTCCACTGCGGCCGGATACATCGGTCATAAACGCCGTGTCGATCATGACATCAGTATGCTGATTCCGGAAATTTGGTGTCGGTTGCCGGTAAAGGAACGCAATCCGGCGTACCTGATTAAAAAAGGCTACCTGGAAAAACTCCGGGACTTTGACCATCAGGGTAAAAAGATTCTGGCCAGCCGTCTCGGTTACCGGATTACCGAAGATTTTGTGCGGGCCTATTTTGGCAAGATCTTCGACACCCCGATGATCGTATTTGATGAAGACATGCTGCGTCCCGAAATTCAGGACCTGGATGCCTATGTCGACGGCATTGGTAACATCACCGAGGCGCAACAAAATGTGGCGCGTGCCTATATCGAAGAGGGCAGTGTTAATGATGCCTGCCCGCCGTTGCACGCCCTGTTGCACATCATGGCCAACGGTGAGTTTGAAGGTAAAACCATCGATGACCCGGCGATTCGTAATATGTTCAGCCGCGATTATTTGCTAAGCAGCGACTGGTATATGGAACGCCTGAAGATCAAACAGGCCCGTGATGCCGCGCTGTGGCGCATGAACCTCGCTTACGTCAAACAAAAACTGGCCGAAACCCCGGAAGGCGAAGACGACAAACTCGACGAGCTGGAGGCCTGGATCAAGGAGGCCGAGTTGATGATCTCAACCGTGGTCAGTGACAAATATATTGACCGCTTGATGGGAACGCTGGGGGCGGATTGGGTACATCGAGGGACTTAGCGGGTGTTGTTTGCTCGATGGCCTGACGTATGTCAAATTCTATCGATAAAACGTCTCGCCGCAACCATCCTCCCTGGTTGGTCCAGGTTAATTTACATTTCAAAATCTGATCTACCGGGTGTTGCATTTTCTATATTGCTTTGCCTTGGGTATCAGTCGCCAATCATTGCCAGCGAATCCGTGAAGGTGGATTTGAGTGCCTATATGGGCACTGGCGTAGTGGCATATGTGAGCCCGGTAGAGGAATATAAAGATACCGGCCTTGTTGAATCTATTAAGGAAAAAAATGCAGTCATCCCTTCAGACTGTCGCGCGATCAACTTGAAAACAGCTAGAGAATCTATTCTGGGTCTGGTTCAGTGTGGTGAAGGCCGTATTGCGATTTGCCCGGGCGGACTGGACAACTGTTTTAGCCAGTCGTTTGATACGTCCAGTAAGGGAGCTGATTTCTGGGTACATCCTGCCGTAAACGGTGATGCGAATTATCGTGTTGAGTTTTCAGTGAATAAGTTTGTTTATCGGATTCAGGAACGCGACTGCGCAGTATCTTATCCACACGGTTGTTTGATACCCGGAAGTGCATGGGTGGATAAATATGTTTATCGGTTTGAGAAAACAAAATAACGGTTGTTTTGATTGAAAGTTGTACAGCTCTTGTATTGGGCGTGCCGTAATTATGACAAATATTTGTCGGTTTAGATCACTAGGACATATTTTATGGGGATGGAATGAGACGAGAGGCTCGGAAGGCCTTTAATTACGCCATTTTTTGTTGCGTGGGATAGAATGTGAAAGTTGGCCTGCATGTTGCAAAAGATATCATCGAGCCTGGTATGTCACTCCTTACATGCCGGATTCTGCTCCTCCAGAGTTAGCTTTATGTTAATACGACTCATTGGGCACCTTCGGGTGCCCTTTTTTATGGTCTTTGGATGTTGCTGTGAAAATGGTTTGGATGTGAATTTGGCGCCCTGAACACGATTTGAACGTGTGACCTTCCCCTTAGGAG
>JAHEDB010000151.1 GCA_024641465.1 Chromatiales bacterium
CAATATTTTCCAGCAGCGAGATAAAGGCCACGCGTTGCGCCAGATCCAGCGGCGCGTTGACATTCACCGAACCCGCATCGATCGAATAGGCCGTACCGGGACCAATCGCCGTATTGATGGCTCGCGCGACGGTGCTGGAGGTAGTGAAATCGGGTTCACGCAGATTCAGGGTCAATTCATTCTTATCACCGAACGGTGTCTCCACCGCCCGCTCAATACTCGCACCATTAGGTATGCGACCGACACTCGGCACGTTCACCGAGATGCGTGAGCCATCAGTACCCTTCACGCCAAAGCCGCTCACCACCACATTACCCTGGGCAACGGCATAGACATTGCCGTCGGCCCCTTTCAATGGGGTCATCAGCAGACTGCCGCCGCGCAGGCTCTTGGCATCACCGATCGACGACACGGTAATATCCAGCCGCTGGCCGGGTTTGGCAAAGGCCGGCAGTTCCGCATGGATCGATACCGCCGCGACATTCTTCGATTGCAGATTGACATCGGTCGGCATGATCACCCCGAGGCGATTCAACATGCTTTTCAGGCTTTGCGAGGTAAAGGCGGCGGCGCCGTCACCGCTGCCGTCGAGGCCGACCACCAGGCCGTAACCGACCAGTTGGTTAGTCCGCACACCGGCGATCTTCGAGATGTCCTTGATACGTTCCGCCTGGACCAGCCCGGGAGAGGAACACAGCAACAGGCAAAGGATTGCCGTAATACCGCTTTTGATCTTTAACTTCTGCAACATCATCATGTCCTGTTTCCTTAGTAGGGATAGGCTTCACTGTTAAAGAACTTGCCCAACGGGCCCATGGTATTGGCCGAGGACATGGAACCGCTGTCACCATAGATAATTTGCGCATCGGCCAGTCGATTGGATAACACGGTATTGTCGGGCTTGATGTCTTCCGGCCGCACAATGCCCGAGATACGGATATATTCACTGGCCTGATTGAGGGTCAGCAATTTCTGGCCACGCACCACCAGATTACGATTCGGTAATACCTCGGCGACGGTGACCGTGATCTTGCCGCTGACAGTATGTGATTGATTGGAATCACCCGAACCGTTGAAGTCCCGGCCACCGTCAAATTTGTTGGTCAGGATCTCCTTGCCGTCCTTGGTCACCTTGTCTCCGGCGATGGTCGGTGAAGGCAGATCCACCTTGTTGGACTTTTTGCTGGTGGTGCTCGACTTGGCGCTGGCGGATGCATTCTCAGTCAGTTCGATCGTTAAAATATCGCCGCGCCGCTTGGCGGTGCGATTGTCAAACATCCCCACCGTCATGCCTTCCTGATAGATAGAACCGTTATAACGCTGGCGGATCTCCTCGGGCTGCGGCTTGGCCGGCTCATAGGGATCGACCTTTTTTCTGAACAGCGGCGCCTTGACGCAGGCGGCATTCAGCAGGCAGACCGTCAGCAGAATACACAGGGTGGTTACTCGGTTCATCGCACGACTCATTACGGTTAATTATCAGGTGTTGTTGTTCAGGTACTGCAACATTTGATCCATTGTGGAGATGGCCTTGGAATTCATTTCATAGGCGCGTTGGGTCTCGATCATGCTGACCAGCTCCTCCACTACATTGACGTTGGAACCTTCCAGCGACCCTTGCCGAATAATGCCCATGCCGTTCTGTCCTGGGACACCCACCTGAGGGGCGCCACTGGCGGCGGTTTCAAAAAACAGGTTTGATCCGATCGGATTCAGCCCTGCCGGGTTCTGAAACATGGCCATGGTGATCTGACCGATCTGGGTCAGGGCCGGGTTGCCCGGGGTGGTGATCGAGACCGTGCCGTCATCGCCAATCGACACACTCATGGCATTGGGCGGCACGACGATAGACGGTTGCAGCTTATAACCGGAGGAGGTGACGATCTCACCCTGGCCATCGATATGAAATTCACCGTTACGGGTGTAGGACATACTGCCATTCGGGTGTAGCACCTGAAAGTAACCAAATCCCTGGATCGCCATGTCATAGGTATTCTGGGTCTGCAACACATTGCCCTGGGTATGCATTTTCTGTGTTGCCACGGTCTTGACGCCGGTGCCCAGCGTCAGGCCGGAGGGCAGTTCGGTATCCTGACTGGTGCGGCTGCCCGCCTGACGCACGTTCTGATAAAGCAGGTCTTCAAACAAGGCGCGGTCGCGCTTGAAGCCTGTGGTGCTGGCGTTCGCCAGATTGTTACTGATGACGGATAGTCTGGTGTTTTGTGCCTCCAGCCCCGTCTTGCCGACCCATAATGCCTGTGCCATTTAATTTACTCCTGCTGCATTAACCCAAACGTACCAATGATGCTTCCTGCTCCGCCTGTTGGTCGGCGGTATGCATCATCTTGACGTGTAATTCAAACTGTCTCGACAGATCGATCATGTTCACCAGTGCCTCGGCGACATTGACATTACTCATTTCCACCACGCCGGATAACACCCTGACGTTTGCATCGGCCGGGCTTTGCCCACCGTTCTTCAAACGTAACAGGCCATCATTGCCTTTATAGATATCACCGGCCAGTGGCTTGACGAGTTTGATGCGATCGATCTCCTGCATCACCCCGTCACCGGCACCAAACGGCAGAATCGATACCACTCCCTCGTTGGATATATCGATCTTGCTGGCCGGCGGCAGGCTGATCGGCCCGCCGTTACCGATGACCGGTTCGCCGGCGCCACTCAGCAACACACCGGTGCCGGTCAGACGCATATTGCCGGCGCGGGTATAGGCCTCACTGCCATCCGCCGCCTGCACTGCGATATAGCCTTCACCATTGATGGCGACGTCGAGCTGATTGCCGGTGGTCTCCAGCCCACCCGGATTGAGATCAATACCGGGGCGCTCCGCCAGGGCATAGGCGCGTGTTGGATGACCATTGCCAAACACCGGCATGCTGCGAAAACTGGCGTAGTCAGCGCGGAAACCCGGTGTACTGACGTTCGCCAGATTATTGCTATTGGCCGTCTGGGCCAGCATATTCTGCTTGGCCCCGTTCATGGCGATATACAACATGCGATCCATGGTGAGTCCCTATCCTGTCAGACTATTAACGAATATTGATGATGGTCTGTGTTACGGTGTCCGCGGTGCGGACGACCTGCGCACTGGCCTGGAAGTTTCGTTGCGCGATGATCATCTTCACCAACTCACCGGTGAGGTCCACGTTAGAATCTTCCAGTGCACCGGGCTGGATCAGGCCGACCGTACCCGAACCGGGGGCGCCGACCAGCACTTCACCCGAGGCAAAACTTTCCGCCCAGGCGGTATCGCCCAGCTGCCGCAAACCCTGCACGTTTGCAAAGTCTGCCAGCATGACCATACCCAGTTGGCGGGACTGACCGTTGCTATAACGAGTGGTGATATAACCGGTCTCATCCACGTCGACGCTGATCACACGGCCGGTGGTGTAACCGTCCTGCACCAGGGCGTTGACATCGAACTTGCCGCCATATTGTGTCGTCGGTGTGGCGCCCATCAGGTCGAGTGACATCTTCATCGGTGCTGAACCGGTTTCGGTGATGTAATCCGGGTAATTGATCTTACCTGGGGGAACCGGTATGCCATTAATACCCTGCAGGCGGCCGGCGCCATCGAACATCACGATGTCCGGATCATACGGCGGTTGCAGGCCACCCTTCACATCCTTGCCATCGACGGTGGTATAGACCTCCCAGGTATTGGGTTCCTCACCTTTGACGAAATACATGGTGGAGAGATGTTCCACGCCCAGGGAATCAAATAGTGTCAGGGAGGTGGAGTGATTGAAGGAGGAAGGCGTGTCCGGGTCAAACGGCACGGACAGCGGACGGTCCTGACCGCTATCCAGGTTCACCCCGACTTCAATCTTACCCGTTGCACGCGGACTGATGTTCGATTTGTCGATGCGCAACGGTCCGACACCACCGGTCAGGCGACCGGTTTCATCGGTGTCATTGATCACCAGTTTCTGTTGACTGGAGTTGATCACCCAGCCTTCCCGATCCACCGAGAAAATACCGTTACGGCTGTAGGCCCGTCCGCCATTATCATCGAGGATGAAAAAGCCGCGGCCATTGATCGCCAGGTCGAGTTTGTTATCGGTAAACCCGATATTACCCTGACCGAATTGCTGACGAACCGCCGCCAGCCGGACACCGGAACCGATGGCATTGGCCGAGGCGCCTTCTGCCGCATTGGCATAGACATCGGCAAATTCGGCGCGTGAACCTTTAAAACCGGTGGTACTGGCGTTAGCTACGTTGTGGCCGATGACCTTGAGGTCATTACCCGCGACGTTAATACCACTTAGTGCTGCACGAAAAGGCATAACAGTTACTCCTTTTGACTAATCACATGACTTCTTTGATTTTGGCAAGTGTGGTCGAGCCTGAGTTGGATAAGTTCAGCATAACCGACTTGATCCCCTTACCCAGTGACACACTTTCCACCTTATCCCTGACCAGGGTGTCGACGGCAGTTGGCTTGCCGTCGTAGATTACCTCGGCACGAATTTTATATTTGCCGGGGTCAGCCTGTTGCGTGGCCGCCTCATCCGAATTAACCCCATGATCAATCATCCCATCCCAGCTAAAATCGATCTGCCCTGGCTGCTGACGGCCGAGAGAAATCTTTTTTAACAACTGGCCTTTGTCATCCAGCACACTGACTTGTAGTTCAGGCGCCCCTGTCTGCAGGTCCACCTTACCGACCAGCTTGCCGTCTTCCGGCAGTACGGCGACATCACCCGGGATCAACACCGACCGACCGACCATACTGGAGGCCTGCAAGGCCTGGCTGGATTGCAGGGCCTCGGCCAGGCTGGTAAACGAATCCTTGATCTCCTTCATGCCCTTGGCCGCACTGAACTGCGCCATCTGACTGATGAATTCGCCATTCTCCATCGGCTTCATCGGGTCCTGATTACCCATCTGGGCAATCATCAATGATAAAAATTCATCCTGACCAAGGTTCTTCTCTTTGGTGGCCTCTTTGGGCCGGGTCAGTCCCAGTTCTTCAAAACTGGGGCTCGACAGTTTTGCGTCCTGGGTTTTGTCTATGCCGTTCATGTTGTTGGCTCCTTACTTATTGTCCAAGCGATATCGTACGCAGCATCATTTGCTTGGCGCTGTTCATCATTTCGATATTGGATTGATAGGAACGTGAGGCCGAGATCATATCCGCCATCTCTTCCGCTATATTCACGTTGGGTAGTGAGATATAACCTTCACCATCCGCCAGCGGGTGATTGGGGTTGTACTCACGCTTGATTGGCGCATTGCTCTCGACGATGCCCAGTACCTTGACGCCGACACCGACACCCTCCTCCTGTTCCTGGAAGTCCTGTAGCATCGGCGCAAACACCGGATGCCGCGCCCGATAAGTCTTGTCGATACTGCTGCTGGCGGTATTGGCATTGGCCATGTTACTCGCCGTGGTATTGAGGCGCAGGGTCTGGGCATGCAGTGCGGTGCCGGAAACGTCAAAGATCTGGAATAAAGACATTATTGCCCCTTAATCGCTGTAGTGAGTGTGTTCAACTTGTCGCCGAGAAAACGCAGGCTGGCCATGTAACGCATGGAGTTTTCCATAAAGGCCGCCGTTTCGGTTTCGGTCTCTACGGTGTTGCCGTCAACCGATGGCTGGAGGGGATTGCGATACAGGACTTCAAAGCCGTTGGCGAATTGAGGTGGCTGGATGTGCATGGCACTGGTCTGTTCCAATGGCCCCCTGCCCTTGGGATACTCTGAGGCCTGTTGCATGGCCGCCTTGAAATCAATATCCCTGGCCTTGAACTTGGGTGTATCGGCGTTGGCCACATTGGCGGCCAGGATTTGGGCGCGACGACTTTGTAAATGCAGGGCCGGTTCGTGCAGCCCCAGGTATTTTTCAAAGTTGAATTGCATTGTGTTACCCCATGTCTATGTTTGACAGAGGCATTGCAACACTTGTGCCACAAGCTAAGAGGTTGGTTTATATGAAATTATCAGAAGTGTATTGCGGCAAAAACATCGCCGGGGCGGCAAACACAGGCCAGTCGGCGGCCCGCCAATGATGACAGCTTACCAGCGCTCCTTGAGCCGGTAGATCACACCCTGTTTATAGCGCACCATCTCATAGGC
>JAHEDB010000152.1 GCA_024641465.1 Chromatiales bacterium
CATCCAATTGCTGGGCAGGCCGTCTGATAAATTCGTGGCCGGGTGAACGCCGCCGACGTTTGATGCGCAAGGCCGGCGCCCGGCTTTCCAGCTCGATTGCCGATATCTCGCCCTGCCAGGCTTGCGACAGGCCAAGCAAGTGGCGTGGTATCGCCTTGTCATAGAGACGCCGGATCGACGGGATGTTTGCCCCGTATCGCGCCAACTGGATATCACCATCGGCCCAGGCCAGCCCCGCCAGACCTTCCCGGCTGGCGTGCATCAACATCAGCTTCAGGCCCAGCCCTACCCAGTCCTTGTAAAACGGCGCGGGCGGCACCTCGGCCCGAAAGCGGGGATTGGCATTTTTGATGCTGGCCTGATGCCAGTCACTCTGGAGCTCTTCGATAAACAGCAGTTTTCGCCCATGACGGTCGATGCGGATCTTGGTGCGGATATGCAACAGGACGTTGCGTTCGGTAAAGTGTGAACCAAAATGGGATAACGGATAGTCAGGCAGGGTAAGCAGCCATTCACGATAGTCCTCGCCGCCGTACAGACTGACATGCGCGTATCGGGACCGATAGCCCTGCTTATGCGGGTGTTTTAATTCGACTCGCTCGTTGCACAGTTCCAGACGAATGCTCGAAAAATCCATCTCCGCCAACACCGCCTGTTTGCTTATCCCGTGCCGTCCGTCATGCGTGGCCAGATACTCGATTAGCCCCGAGCAGTCTAACTCCTCCTGTCGCAGCCCCTGTTGCCGCAGGTTGAGCAAGGTCTGTCGCCATTGCGTGGCGGGCATGGTCGTCAGCGGCAAGGCCATAAGCAGTTTGTATAGCCTGCTATATAAAAGTGCCGGGTAAGGATAGGAATCAATGGCCAACGGCAGGTCATCATAAATCAGCCTGCGCCGCGCCCCTTCTATCTCATACCGCGTGGACGAGTCATGCAGCCAGGTCAGCACACCACGCCGGTCCGGTTCGGACAGCGTAATCAACCAGTCCTGGTCCGCCAGTGTATGTCCCGTAAAGCGTGGGGAGTCCGGTCGGTCACATGACTGGGCGAGGGTAATATCGACCAAGGGATATAACTGTTCGTGGGGGGTTTGCCTTGAAATACGGATATTCCGGCGGGTCGCGTGATACCGCGCCCGCTCGCTGCTGATTCCAATCACCTGACCATTAGACAGTACCGGCATCGTTCCCCGCCCTTGTCGTCTGCTTTGTTTAGTAATTTAGTCAAGTATAGGGGGAAATTGAAACCAAAGGGAATAGCCGTAACTCTCAGAAAAAAAAGAGTTATTTAACCATACTGATCAGTGGATAATTTTTAGGAGTAGAGGATGGGAGTGGGCAAGGCTGGTGCGAGTGGGCGTGGCCGGTTAGTAGTGACTCAGTTCTGTTTCAATCAGTCGACGAAGTTTGTCGCGGCAGTTGGTGACCTTGCAGTCATCGGCATAGCGGCAACCCAACTGGACATCCAGGACGATGTCATCTTCAACATCCAGCATGCAGACCAGGGCGATCTCTTCCTTTTCCGTTTCGGATTTGGCCTGTTGCAACATGGTAATGGTATTGCACCCATCAACAAAGCGCAGCTTTGCATAGTGGGCAATGCGATCAAAGTCATAATTCCCGAAACAACCCGGACTACGATTTACCATAAACTCGAGACCTTGGTACCTGCTGAGGATGACACCCAGAGTATAGTCCGCGGCAATCCTGCCTCAGTTGACACAGGTCAACTAACCTGACGGAGGCTATTTCTCCGTCACGTATTCCGCATAGCAAGGAATATCACCCGCACTGCATGACCAGTCAGCGCGCGAGTCCCAAAAGATATGCGCCTGAGGCAGTATATCGGGTGTATTGTCCAGAGAACCGGCTGGCAGCATGACAACCTGTAACTCAGGCACATGCCGGGGCATGCGACTACCACACTGCGTGCAAAAACTATTGGTAAAGCGCTCAGCCTCGGGGACCTTGTAGCGGGCAACCTGCCCCTCGCCCTGCAGCCAGTGGATCGCATCGGCCTTGATAAACAGGTTGGTGGCGTGACCGGTACCGGTAGCCTTGCGACAGCGCTGACAATGGCAGTGGTAAAAACGGCTCGCATCACCCTTTATTTCGAACTTAACTGCTCCACACAAACAACTGCCTTGATAAGTCATTGTAGACATCATAATCCCCTTGTGAATTACCTGTATGGTTCATCCTACAAGTTGATATTACCCGATGACCGTCACTCTTGCAGCATGTGGCCTGCCAGTTGGACAGCGGGACAAGATAAGGAATTGTGTTTAGGCCAGTGAGTTGGCCGAATACTCTTTGGGTAGTGACGGAGGCAGGATAAGGGTGTGTGTGGAATTGGTTTTTACCAGTTCCTGTTGCAACAGGTTACGCAACAGATCACGGCAATTGGAGAGTTTACAGCGGTCGGCATATCGGCAATGCAGGTTAATGTCGCGGATCTGATCGTCATCAACACTCAGCAGGCATACCAGGGCAATCTGTTCTTTTTCGCTTTCGGACGTTGCCTGTTGCAGTAAGGTAATCGTATCGATACCTTCGATAAAGCGCTTGCGTGCATATTGAGCGATCTGATTAAAATCATAATCCCCAAGGCAAGTTCTGTTCCTGACTACCTGTGACAAACGCGATCTACCACTTCGTGAAAGCGGGAATTATAGTCGAAATGTCAGGATATATATACACCCGCTAAAGATCGTCCTATTAGCTTGATTTCTATGGCAAATCAAACCAACCAGCCCCCTACTCCAACCAGGCGGCCAACTCACCGAGTGCGGTGGAAGACCATAAATAGTCGACTTGGCGTTCCCGGCTCAGGGTTTGTATATCCAGGATCAGACGTTTTGCGTCCAGGGTGTTGATGTCTGCCGGGGTTATGGAAGAAAAGTCTGAAACATAGCCCCACATGTGCTGCAGGGCGTTACGCAAACGGCCTGTCGTTGGGCGGGTCCTCAATAGCTCAGTCAGCTCACTCGCCAGCTCAGTAAATTTTTCCTTACGCCGTGTTGTGGCAACCAGTTTACCCAGTCTTGTGTACGCCGTTGGTTGTCGCGCCAGCACCGAATACTTATGCTGCGCCCAAAGCTCCTGAGTGTTGCGGGGCAAGTGGATCCTGCCCTCCGCCCTGTTTTGATATTTGCCTTTCAGCAAATCAAACTGTCCAGCGGGTGAATCAATGAACGTGGCAGGCCAGAGCCCCTTGTTGGATCGCAATTGCACCGGTGTTTGATCACAAAACCCGCGTAGCGCCATTTCAGCACTCAACAAACGGTGCCGTTGCCGCAAGGCCCAGCCAAAACCGACCCAGCGCAGGGTCTCAGGATGGCGGGAATAGCCTTTCTTGTTATTGCGGATGATAGACACAATACCGTGTAACTCACGATGTTCCCCCAGCAGGCTCTGGTCATTCAGATAACCGGGGCTGACATCCCAGATGCGCACGACAGGCTGACCGGTTGTTTATTCCAGAGTTTTGACCCGCGCCAGCATGGCACTGGCATGGCCTTCGGCGGTGACACCATAGATGACCTCTTGCAGGATACCGGCCTTATCGATCACAAAGGTCGAACGCACGATACCCATTTTCTTAACGCCGTTCTTGTCCTTTTCCTGCCACACCCCATAGGCATCACACACAGCGCCTGAGGTATCTGCCAGTAGATCAACCTTTAAACCAAATTTATCGATAAACGCCTGGTGGCTTGCGCAACTGTCCTTGCTCACCCCGATCACTACCGCATCATTGGCGGCAAATTCACCGGCCAGTTCGGTAAACTGGTTGGCCTCAATGGTACAACCCGGGGTGTCATCCTTGGGATAAAAATACAACACCACATGCTTGCGGGCTTTAAAGTCAGATAAGTTGATGGTCTTATTGTCCTGATTGGGTGAACTGAACATCGGTGCAAGTTGTTTTTTTTCGAGCATGGTCATTCCTGTTTAAGAATAGTCTATTTACACACAAGTTAAATGGTTAGTGTTTAACAAGGGAATTAAACACCCGTAAAATCACATTAAACAAACTACAAACAAGAATCAAGGCTGGTATAAACCGAATCGGCTGGCTGGCATAGCGGACTCGTAATTGGCTTCCTGGGTCTTCTGTTTGTAGGCGTCATCATCGAGACCGAATAACACCAGACCATTACGAAATGCAATACGCTCGGCCACCTGGGGTGGTAGCTGCCTTAACCAGTTACGGTAACGGGTCATGTAATGACGAAACTCATGCCAGTACTTACTGGTATACGTGCCACTACCCAGCATAAATCGATCAGAGTGACGTAACAGCACCTTACGCCAATGTACATCGAGCTTACCATCCGGCGCGATGTCACCGCGATGAGAGATCTCCACCCACAGACGAGGATAACGGTCCAGCATCTCACTCACTGTTTCCGGAGGGGTAAACATACCGGCATGGGCCCAGAGTATACGTAGTGAGGAATTCATGGCAAACAGCTGACTAATGGCGAGCGGGTCTGAACGGGCATGTAAAATCAGATCGTGCCTGGCAGCCAGATCCACCATACCCCGCACCACCGGTGTATCCAGTTGGCCGTCGAACAGAAAAAACTCACCGATACCACGATAGACCCCACGCGCGATTTCCTGCTGCATATATTTGAGGATCTCCGCGTTGTTGAACCAGGTCTCCCGATCCTCACGCGTGAACTGCGGTACCAGCATCGGAATCACCCGTTGCTGATCTTCACGGTACAAATTCAGTGTCCCTTCATTGGGTGTACTGCCAACCAGCAGCCAGGGGATATTTATTTCATCGGCGGTATTCATGATCGCCTCGACAGATACCCAGCGCCATGACTCCTCGTTATAGTGGACCTGCATATCAAATATCGGTGGAGAGTGATCCTGTGGCCACAGGGCATAGCCCAGCAGGGCCACGGGGATGCTGGCAAAGAGCAGGGTACGACCGGTTAGAGTTTCACTAAAGAAATAACGCAACCAGCCGAAGAGCACCGCGGCGCCTCGTCCGATATGGGTGGTGGTAATATAAAGCCCCAGCAGCCTGAGCCAGTAAGACCAGTTGCGTTTATTGGCCATGCATCAACTCCTTGTTGCGCACAGATAGATCGATACGACAAAAACACTTGTTTTTAATTTAGGATGGCTGGTGCGTTGGGTCAACCTGCCAGATCAATACACCCTGTTTTTTCTGAACGCTCCTCAACAAAAACTACGTTCCAAGGGTTCGAAGGCATACCGGCCAGTTTAAAGTTTCACACTTTGTGGCAGTAATTGATCATGGGCCGCCTCGTCGTTTGGCAGAATACGTTGCTGCACCATGCGCCATTGGCCATCGGGTTCTTTCTCCAGCATGATTTCCACCCCCTGCGCATTGACCGCGCCATCAGTGGCGGACACGGTTTCAAAGGTCTTGAACATCACCGCCTTGTCTGTCGCCGCGACCAATTTGAAACCTGCGTAGTGCACACTCTTGAGGATATTATTCTCAAACTCGTACTGACATTGTCTGGACCAGTCATCAAAGCCAATGGTTTCAAAGCCGGGCACACCATGCAGGCTGATCCGTCTGGAGATAAGTGCCATGTGAGCGGCAAAATCCTTCGCATTGGCAGTATCGGCGAGATCGTTCAACCATTGTTGGGCAATTTCTCTGGACATCTCTCTCTCCGTTCATTGGGCTATGCGGCCAGTAAAGTATTTACAATATTCTTTGACCTTGCTGGTTATAAGTTAAATCAGCTTGACCAGGATCATGGGCAATATTAACACGTTCTGTTACAAAGAGAATTTGTCAGAAACATATTTATCCGTGTATGCGAAACAATTTCATCGCTGACAAAGAGGAGCGGCGAGTATGGCCATTGCAATTACCTTGAAACAATACCTCGCAGATACCGGGGTCGACTACGACCTGCTGAAACATTTCCCGACCCATAGCAGTACACAGACAGCCGCCATTGCACACATCCCGGGGAATCGACTCGCCAAGGCCGTTATGCTGGAAGATAAAAACGGTCGCTACCTGCTGGCCGTGATCCCGGCCAATCATCACGTCGATCTGGCCAGGC
>JAHEDB010000153.1 GCA_024641465.1 Chromatiales bacterium
CTCCCTGACCGCTGTCATAAAGACTTCACCACGGTGTTCATAATTATTGAACATATCAAAACTGGCGCAGGCGGGTGACAGCAATACCGCATCACCCGGCGCGGCATGACCGGCCGCCAGACGCACGGCATCCGGCATATCTTGTGCGTAACTAATGGTTACCGATGCAGGGATCACTTTAGCGAGTAAGGGCGCATCCTCACCCATCAACACCACCGCACTGACCCGTTTGCGCAACACCTCGCCAAGCGGGCTGAAATCCTGCCCCTTACCCTGACCACCTGCGATCAGGATCACACCCTCAGCCGGTACGCCTTCGATGGCGGCTAAAGCCGCACCGACATTGGTAGCCTTGGAATCATTAAACCAGTTCACCCCGTGACACTCGCTGACCCACTGCATACGGTGTGGCAGACCACGATAGGTCTGTAATGTCTTCAGCATCGCCGCCATCGGCAGCCCGATGGCCTCACCCAGCGCCAGCGCCGCCAGGACATTGGCGATATTGTGCGAGCCCTTGATGAAGACCTTGCTCACCGGCAGCAACAGGGTCTGGCCCTGACACAACCAGGTCTCGCCACCCTGTGGGCAGAGGCCGAAGTTATTTTCAAACGGCAGATTCAGACTGAAGCTGATTCGGTTGCGTTGCAGACCACACTGGTCCACCACCTGCATCACCGCCGCATCATCGAGATTGGCGATGATAGCGCCGTGGCCGTGAAAGACCCGCGCCTTGGCATCGATATAGGCCTGTAGACCGGTGTAACGATCCATGTGGTCTTCGCTGATGTTGAGTATGACGGATGCGGCTGCATCCAGACTGGTGGTGGTCTCCAGTTGAAAACTCGACAACTCCAGCACATACAGCTCGGCCGCGTCATCGAGCAGATCCAGCGCGGGCATACCCAGGTTGCCGCCCACCCGCATCTGCCTGCCCGCCTGCTGCGCCATTTCGGCAAACAGGGTGGTCACGGTGCTCTTGCCATTGGAACCGGTGATCGCCACGACCGGCGCGTTGGCGACACGGGCAAACAGTTCGATATCACCGATAATGCTCGCGCCCCTGTCACGCGCCGCGGCGATCAGGGGCTGCTGCACTGAAATACCAGGGCTGACGATCAAGGTCTTCGCACCGGCGAGCAATTCCGGCTTAAATTCACCGGTAACAATCCTGTTGGCAGGCACGATGGATTTTAATTCATCCAGACCGGGGGGAATCTCACGGCTATCGACGATCACAAACTCGATCCCACGGGCGGCCAGAAACCGGGCGCAGGACAGCCCGGTCTTGCCCAGACCAACTACCAGCACCGGCCCTGCCAGTTGCAGCGAGTCCTGTTGTGCTTGTGCGTGAGTCATGATGTTGTCGATTGCCTGCACGTGGTTAACGAATCTTCAATGAAGCCAGTCCGATCAGCACCAGCACCACGGTGATGATCCAGAAACGGACGATCACCCGCGGCTCAGGCCAGCCTTTTAATTCAAAATGGTGATGTAAAGGCGCCATGCGGAAAATGCGTTTGCCGGTTAGCTTGAAGGAACCGACCTGCAGGATGACCGATACGGTTTCGATCACAAACACACCGCCCATGATGAACAGGATCAATTCCTGCCGCACCAGCACGGCGATCACACCCAACGCCGCACCGAGGGCCAACGCCCCGATGTCGCCCATGAAGACCTGTGCCGGATAGGTATTGAACCAGAGAAAGCCCAGACCGGCGCCGGCCAGGGCGCCACAGAATATAACGATCTCACCCACCCCGGGGACGTAGGGGATACCGAGATAATGGGAGAAATAGGCATGACCACTGACGTAGGCAAAGATACCCAGCGCGCTGCCCACCATCACCGATGGCAGGATGGCCAGGCCATCCAGGCCATCGGTAAGGTTGACGGCATTACTGGTGCCGACAATCACCAGGTAGGTCAGGAAGATAAATGACACCATACCCAGTTGAACACCCCAACCCTTTACAAAGGGGATGATCAATCTGGTTTCCACCGGGCTGGCGTACTTATATAGGTAAATGGCGGCGGCCAATCCAAACAGGGATTGCCAGAAATATTTATAACGACTGCGCAGCCCTTCGGGATCCTTCTTCACCAGTTTCTTATAATCATCCACCCAGCCGATGACACCAAAGGCCAGGGTGACGATCAACACCACCCAGACATAACGATTACTCAGATCTGACCAGAGCAAAGTGGCTATCGCTATTGCAACAAGGATCAGCGCACCTCCCATGGTCGGCGTACCGGCCTTGGTTAAATGACTGATGGGCCCGTCATCGCGCACCGTCTGACCGATCTTGTAGGAGGTCAGTTTTTTGATCATCGCCGGTCCAACCAGCAGGGATATCGCCAGTGCCGTCAATATCCCCAGGATGGCGCGCAAGGTCAGGTAATTGAAGACGTGGAATCCGCCGTAATAGTGTTCAAGTTGCTGCGCGAGATAATACAACATGTGACCTATACCCCTTTCTCGATAGTGAGTGCTTCAACAACACGCTCCATATGCATGCGTCGCGAACCCTTGACCAGCAAGGTCGCGTGTTTATCTAATTCTTTATCCAGTGCCGCTACCATGGCGTCGTGCGCATCAAACGTATAGGCGTGTTCGCCAAACTCCACGGCGGCATGCCTGGCCAGTTCACCGACGGTATACAGGCGATCCACCCCCTGCTGTCTGGCCGCCTCACCGACCTGCCGATGTAGTTCCTCTTCACCGCTACCCAGCTCGCCCATGTCGCCGAGGGCCAGCAGATGGGTGCCGGCAAAACCCTGCAATACGGAGATCGCGGCCTTGACCGAGGCGGGGTTGGCATTGTAGGTATCATCGATTACGCGACTGCCATGCACACCGGGTTTGAGTTGCAGGCGACCGGCGACCGCTTGCATTTTTTCCAGACCCTGCTTGATGAGGTCCGGTGAGACATTGACCGCCAGTGTCGCTGCCGTCGCCGCCAGGGCGTTGAGCACGTTGTGTCGGCCTAACAAGGCAAGCTTACAGTCGAATTCGGCCTGAGAGGTTTTGAAATGTATTTCATTACCCTTGTCGGTCGAGTTGAACTCGGCGCTCACATCCGCATTCGTGTCGAGGCCAAATTCGATCTTGCGTCGCGACTGGATGATGTCCCGCCACAGTGCCGCAAATTTATCATCGGCATTGACGATCGCCGTGCCGTCATTTGATAACCCGGCGTAGATCTCACCCTTGGCCCGGGCCACACCTTCCAGTGAACCGAACCCCTCCAGATGCGCCGCGGCGGCATTGGTAATGATCGCCACATCGGGTTTGACAATCGCAACCAGGTAGGCGATCTCGCCGGGATGGTTGGCACCCATTTCGATCACCGCACTGCTGTGTTGCTGACCCAGCTTGAACAGGGTCAGCGGCACACCGATGTCATTGTTCAGATTACCCCGCGTGGCGTGCACCACACCCAGGCCAGCCAGGATGCCGGCGAGCATCTCCTTGACCGTGGTCTTGCCGTTGCTACCGGTGACGGCCAGCACAGGAATTGAAAATTTCTCGCGCCAGGCGCGGGCCAGTTGTCCCATCGCCAGCCGTGTATCACTGACGATCAACTGCGGGATATCGGTATCCACAACATGATCGACCATCACCGCCGCCACACCTTTGGCTTTCGCCTGCGCAACAAACTCATGGCCATCAAAGTTGGGCCCACGCAGGGCGATAAATAATTCGCCGCCGATCAGGCTGCGAGTATCGGTACTGACACCATCGAGCTGCACATCATCACCCCGATAAGTCGCTGCAATGGCCTGTGCGGCCTGACTCAGGGTCATCTGAAATTGTTGCACCGTGCTCATGCCACTTGCCCCAGGTGTTTACGCGCCTCGGCCATATCACTGAACGACAGCCGTTGCCCGCCGATCAATTGATAATCTTCATGGCCCTTGCCGGCGATCAGCACAATGTCATCCGTCTGCGCATTGTTGATGGCATGGGAGATAGCAAGAGCACGATCCTCAATAATGTGACAGACACTACGGCCGGTCAGCCCGGTCTGGATATCGTTGAGGATGGCCTGCGGCGACTCACTGCGCGGGTTGTCATTAGTCAGAACGATCACATCGGCCAGTCGATCGGCGATCTCGCCCATCAGGGGTCGCTTGCCCTTGTCGCGATCACCGCCGCAACCAAACACACACCAGAGTTGGCCGTGACAATGTTGCCGCAGGGAGGACAACACCTGTTCCAGGGCATCGGGGGTGTGGGCGTAATCAATCACCACCACCGGCTTGCCGGCTTGCCGTAAACACTCCATGCGCCCGGCCACGGCCTTTACCATCGATAATTTTGTTAGCGCCTCGTCCAGCGCCATGCCGTGCAGTAACAACACGCTCAATACCGCCAGCAGATTGCTGACATTAAACTGTCCCATGAGCCTGGCGGATACCTGCCCCTCGCCCCATGGTGTGGTGACATGAAATTGCATGCCATCCGAACTCAAATGAATATCGCTCGCCAACAGATCCACTGGACCGAAGTCGGGCCGCAAGCCATAGCGGATCAACTGGGTCGGTGGCGCAATACGTTTTGCCAGCTGCCGGCCATATTCATCATCGTTATTGATCACGGCAAACTTCAGACCGGCCACACCGAACAAACGCGCCTTGGCCTCGGCATAGCTTTGCATGTCACCGTGGTAATCGAGGTGGTCGCGACTCAGATTGGTAAACACCGCACAATCAAATTGCACGGCATTGACCCGGCCCTGTTCAAGCGCATGCGATGACACCTCCATCACGATATCACCGGCACCGAGCGCAAGCATCTCGGCCATGAAGGCGTGACAGGTCAGCGCATCAGGTGTGGTATGCGCGCTGCTATTGAGCTTGCCATACACGCCATTGCCTAATGTACCGATGACCCCGCACGGTTTGTCTTCAGAAAATATTTGCGCCAGAAACTGGCTGCAAGAGGTCTTGCCATTGGTGCCGGTAATGCCGGTCACAAACAACTGGCGTGACGGTTGCCCATAGAAGCGGTCGGCGATAACGCCGACCTTTGCAGATAAATGGGGGATGGCCAGCAGCGGCACCTGTAGTCCGCTGGGGGAGGTCCGCCAGCTAAACGGCAGCGTATCGATATCCGGGTCGGTCTCCCACAACACCGCCGTGGCACCGGCGGCGATGGCGTTATCGATATGTTCAAAACCATGGATAGTATGACCGGCGCAGGCCAGGAACAGATCGCCCTGCTCCAGTTTACGGCTGTCCAGGCAGGGTTGATGAATCACTCGTTCCATTTCGGCAGGCACATCGATGATGCCTTGCAGCAGTTCACTCAGTTTCAGCTGTGTGGTCAGATTCATGGCGGCCATCATTTGGGCTCTCCCGTCAGGGCCGCCAGATGCACCGATTGCTCATCGGTATTGTCCGGCGCAATCCCCATCAGACGCAGCGCACCGGCCATCACCTTGCTAAATACCGGCGCCGCCACTTCACCGCCATAATAAACCTTGGCACGTGGCTCGTTGATGATCACCACCATCACCAGCCGTGGGTCACTGGCCGGCGCCATACCGGCAAACACAGAGATATAACGATCTTCCGAATAGCCGCCACCGGTACTGATCTTTTTACTGGTGCCGGTCTTGCCCGCAACCCGGTAACCGGCAATGCGCGCCTTTAAACCCGTACCCTCTGCACTTACCACGGACTCCATCATCGAACGCACCTGCATGACGGTCTTTGACTTCAACACCCGCTCACCCTTGACGGCCTCGGTCTGTTTTAAAAAGGTCACCGGCAGCAATACACCGTCATTGGCCAGTACACTATAGGCCCGCGCCAGTTGCAGGGGCGTCACCGCCATGCCATAACCAAAGGCCAGGGTCGCCTGATCGATCTGCCGCCATTCCGCGGCGTGGGTCAGCACCCCTTCGACCTCACCGGGATAACCGCTGCCGGTGCTCATGCCAAAACCGACACCGCTATCGACCCGCCACAGATTGGCCGCCGGGATCGCCAGGGCAATCTTGCTGGCGCCGACATTGCTCGATTTCTGAATGACCCTCGCCAGGTTCATCAGGCC
>JAHEDB010000154.1 GCA_024641465.1 Chromatiales bacterium
GTGCTCCAGACCAATGGTCACGCGCCGAGGATTACCCGAATGGCTCTCATCGACCAGGGCCTGGACCTCGACCAGCAGCGGCCTGCTGCCCTCACGGGTCACCATGATCACACTGCCCGGTACCTCCTGGTCGTGGCGGGACAAAAAAATCGCCGAGGGATTGGTGACCTCACGCAGCCCCTTGTCGGTCATGGCGAACAGGCCCAGCTCATTGACCGCGCCAAAACGGTTCTTGATCGCGCGGATGAGGCGATAACGACTACCGGAATCCCCTTCAAAATAGAGTACGGTATCCACCATATGCTCCAGCACCCGCGGGCCTGCCAGGGTCCCTTCCTTGGTGACATGCCCCACCAGGATCATCACGGTACTGGTCTGCTTCGCATAACGCACCATTTGTGCGGCGCATTCGCGCACCTGGCCAACCGAGCCCGGTGCCGACTGTAATAAGGAAGTAAACATGGTCTGAATCGAATCAATAACCATGATGCGGGGTTTTTCCCGTTGCGCAACCTCGAGGATTTGCTCGGTCTGGGTAGCGGCCAGCATACGCAACCCTTCCATCGGTAATTCCAGACGGTGGGCGCGCATGCTCACCTGCTGCAATGACTCCTCACCGGTGACATAGAGGGTCTTGTGTCGCAGTCCCAGACCAACCATGGTTTGCAGCAGGATGGTGGATTTACCGATACCGGGGTCGCCACCAATCAACACCACTGAGCCTGAGACCAGGCCACCGCCCAATACCCGATCGAACTCCCCGATTACCGTTGGGATACGCGGCATATCATCGGGAATGACGTCAGACAGCAGGTAAACCTTGCCATCATCTGCATTGCCCGTGAATCCGGAGAAGCGCGGATGGGAGGCCGGGCTGGATGTACTCAATAGCGCCGTCTCGGTGAGTGAATTCCAGGCCAGACACTCCCCACACTGACCGGCCCATTTCGGTGCCTGCGCCCCGCAGGCATCACAGACATAAACAACTTTAGGCTTGGCCATACATTACCTTTTTTAAATCAGGTGAATAGTCATCGGGTGAGGACCCTGGTGTGTAACAAATTTTTACAAGTCCACATTTAAATTCAACTAAAGCCATTGATTAGACGATAAAAACGTTAATGCCCACGGCAGGCGGCCAGGCAGATAACGACAACAGGATAGTGGCTTTTTATCAACCCCAAAACGGTAATTCTAACCCCCTTTACAAATGAACTCCTACACTCAAACCGAGACTGCGCAGAATAAATCCGGGTCATCACACAATGACCCGCTCGCTGCCGTCTATCAGGAGCAGGTCAAATTACTGTATCGCCAACAACCCTATGCAATCATCGCTTCACTGATTGTCGCGCCAGTCTATACCTTCATCATCTGGGATAACACCAAACCCTACAGCGCAATAATCTGGCTGGGTTCAATGTTACTGGTCAGCATCACTCGTCATTTACTGGCGCACCGATACGCTCGGCTTAATCTGGCGTGCACGGATCACCGAAGATGGGAAAACTATTTTCTGGCTGGCGTGGCCGCCTCCGCCCTGTTATGGGGTAGCACCAGCCTGTGGCTTCATCAACTCACTCCTGTTTTGCAGCAGGCTGGGCAATTTTTTATTATCATGGGTCTGGTTAGCGGGTCGATTGCCAGCCTGTCATCCAGGCCCTGGGCCTTTCGACTGTTTCTGGTCTTGACCCTGCTGCCCTACTGCCTGCGTTTTATTTACCTTGGTGCTCCGCTCTATCTGGCCCTGGCCAGCCTGTTAGTTTTTTATGTTTTACTCATGTTGCCAATCTCGATGCACATCTATCAGGTGATCGCTGACTCATTACAATTACGTTTTAAGAATATTGACTTATTGCAGTCCTATGAAAATGCCAATGAGTACAACAAAAAAGCCAACGAAGCCATGTTTGAGATAATGAAATATAATAAGTTCAAGGAACTGGAGCTGGAAGAGAGTGAGGGATTTTTAAGATCAATACTCAATACCGCCAATGATGGCATTATCACCACCGATGCCAAAGGCATCATCCTGACGGCAAACCACGCTATTGAACGGGATTTTGGCTATCCTGTTGATGAGCTGGTTGGTAATAGCATCAACGCCATCATGGCAGATGAGATGGGAGACAAACACGATCAGTATATGCAACAGTACTTCAATGCAAAAACCCCCACCCTGGTAGGACGCATGCTGGATGTCATGGGCAAGCGAAAAGACGGTAGATTAGTCCCCATGGAGATCACCGTCAGCGAGGCACAAATTGGCGGGAATGTTTTTTTTACCGGCATTATTCGCAATACCACGGACCGAAAGGAACACGACAGGATAATGCACCATATCATGCGTGAACTTGCCCGCGCCAAGCTGGATCTTGAACAAGCCAACTCTCTTTTATTAGACAAGAACAGTGAACTGACAGAGCTATCGGAACACGATGAACTCACAGGACTACCCAACCGACGCTTTATGACAAACACCTTTGAACGTGAATGGTCACGCCTGCAACGAAATCAAAGACCGATAGCAATTATTTTGCTTGATATCGATTTTTTCAAACGATTTAATGACAGCCATGGACACCAGGCCGGAGATGCGTGTCTGAAACAAATTGCCATGGCGCTGAAAAAAGCCATTTCCCGATCAGCCGATGTTATCGCACGCTATGGCGGCGAAGAATTCATCGTTGTCCTGCCCGAAACCGACCTGAACGGTGCCTATCACCTGGCCGAAAAAATGCGTCAAGCGATTCAAGCATTGCAGATTCATCACTCAGGTTCAGAGACTGCCGAGCATGTCACGATCAGCGGTGGCGTCGCCTGCATGGTTCCGAATGCATACAATTCTCGTGAGCAACTGATCCAGCATGCCGATGAAGCCCTGTATAGCGCCAAGCATGATGGCAGAAACTGTATTCGCAAACACCCATCCTGATTGCCCCCGTTTCATTTGGTACCAATGACAAATGACGCATCACCAATGATGGGCAACTAATATGCACAACCCACTTGACTAAGCAACTAGCCGCTGTGATAATGCCTTATATATTATACGTTTAAGGCGCGTTCATAACCGGGAACGTGATATATAAGAGAATCTCTTAAAATTATAAAAAGATTCATGGAAAGGACCAGGGTATGAACAAATACTTCCGACCGCATTCAAGATTTAAGCTGCCCTACTGCATATATCCCATCATTCTCGCCCTGACTGGGTCCATTGCCTACGCTGATAATTATCTGGATGCATTACGCGATGAGGCCGGAAAACTCGAATATCTGGATGAAACCCGCCCCAGCAACACGGTTACACCCAGAAACAAAACTACCAGTCCGGAAATCCAGAAGGCCACGCAAAGCATCAAAGATTTTGAAGAGTATTACCGGAAACAGGACTCCGCTGACTCTACAGTTTATTTTAAACTCGATACCCAGGAACGTCAGCGTATCTATCACCGTTTCAAGACAACCAGGGATTTTGATGTCGCCCGCAAAATGACAATCGAAATATTTAACAAAAAGAAATAAATACAGATGTTTTCGAGGTATCTTTTATGTCACAACTCACCCAATTAAACAAAATTATTATTCTGTCTGTCTTCAGCCTGTGGTTATCCGAGGCGCTGGCTTTGGATATCAAGATCAGTGAAGATATTGACTCGGTTGAAGTGATGCATAATGGCATACCGGTCACCGTGCAACGTATCCAGAACCAGGAAAATCAATTGACTGGTGGTTTTACCAAGACATCCAGAAAATGTCCGCCCTTTTGTATTCAACCCATGCACCCTGCACCCGGCGTCACCACCGTCGCCGAACTCGAAGTCTTAAAATTTATGCAAACCAAAGTGAAAAATGGTACTGGCGTCATCATTGATGCACGCACCCCTGACTGGTATAAAAAAGGCACCATCCCCGGCTCGGTTAATATCCCCTTTACTGTTTTTGACAATAGCGAATACCACCCCCAGTTGCGCGAGGCCATGACCAGGTTGGGGGTCACACTTAAATCGAGCAGCAACAGTCTGTGGAGTGAATTAATGGTCAAGCTTGGTTTAAAGGCCGCCAATAATTCACCCTGGGATTTTTCCAAGGCCAAGGATCTGTTGTTATGGTGTAATGGGATGTGGTGCGGACAATCGCCGCATGCGATCATGAATCTGCTGAAGCAGCAATATCCAGCCAACAAACTTTATTATTACCGGGGCGGGATGCAGTCCTGGCAGATCCTTGGGCTTACCGTGGTCATACCCAACAGCTAGAATACTGACTATTTTCCCTGCTCAACCACGGCCTTGAGTTTTTCAAGGCCCTTCTGGTACATATCCTTGCTCATCGAACTCACTAACATGGCGTAAATACCTCCGATGATGGGCATTTTGACCTCACCGCTGAAGCTCCAGCTAACCTGGGTTGAGTTGCTATCAATGACGTTATACTGAACGGCGCTAATGGAAGGTGTCGTGTCATCCCGGAAAAAAATATCATAGGCGATACCATTATCTGGCGAGGATGCCGTGATATGTAAGTGTCCACTACCCCCGCGTCCCTTCCATGACTGGGAGGCGCCTATCCCCTGGGTCAGGTCACCATAGCGTATCACGCTATCCGGTTCCAGCTCCTGCCATGGCGTCCACTTTGGCCACTGTTTCAGATCGTTTACATAGCGATGAATAGCAGCAGGGCTGGCCTGGATGGTGATCGACTGTTCAACCTTATATTCCGGTGGCAATAACAGCGCTACCGTGAACAGCAGACCAATAATTACCAGTGCTGTGATACCTATATATCTAAACATCTTGCCTCTGGATAAATTTCAAACCTAGCGAAATGACTTGTCCGCCAGAAAGTCTGACAAGCGTCTGTCGACCTTGAGGATATGCTCGGTCAACCAGTCTTTCAGAAAACTCAGGGCACTTGCCGTTATCTCTACGCTGCCATTTTCATATTTAGCGATAAGCTCCGTGAGCTTCCCCTTAAAGCCCTCGTGGGCGGACTTGTGCTGACCCACATCAGGATAATCAAAAGCCTTCATCATCTCTTCTTCGACAAAAAAATGTGTCTTGGTATATTCCGTCAGGCCCTCCAGCACCTGGCCGATGATCTTGGCGCTCGATTCATTTTCGATGGCCTTTTGTAACAGGTTGATGTATTCGATCAGCACGGCATGCTCCTGATCGATCAACTTGTTTTCAACCTTCAGGCTGCTATTAAACTCAAGATAGGACATAGATTTGTTCCTGTTATAGGCGTGTTTTATCTGATCTGACTCTTATCGAGTATAGTGCCGAATCGGCAGGAAACAAAATTAGCGGGCCGGACGCCCGAGGGAATAAAAGGCTTTAAACAATTAATGTTTTAATATGGCCAATAACTGGAAATAACTAGTCCTGTGTCTCTGGCCCGACAACCCGGGCTGATGATTTGACAAAGACATTGCTCACCGTAAAACCGATACCACAGACTGCGGACCAGACTCCCGTGAGTAGAAACCAGGCCATGGGTGAAGCGGTGTCGGCCAGCCACTCCAGCCAGATGGAGGCCAGCAAACCGAGAAAGAAGATGGCCATCCAGAGATAACGATTCGTCGTTTTACTCATGACTCAAGCAGCCTCTACTCGCGGTACTCGAACAGCACACGACTGGTGACACTGCAAAGTAATTCGTAGGCAATGGTGCTGGCATAGTCGGCCACTTCTTCAATCGGCAGACCCTCGCCCCACAGGGTAACGGGGTCACCCACCATAGCATGGGGTTGTTGTCTTAGGTCCACCGTGATCATGTCCATCGAGACCCGACCAACGAGTTGGACGCGTTGGCCATTCACCAGCACGGGGGTACCGGGGCGGGCATGGCGTGGATAACCATCCCCATAGCCGATAGCGACCACGCCGATGGGCATATCCTCCGGGCAGGTCCAGCTGCTGCCATAACCGATCTTGTCGCCTTGCCTGAACTGATTGACGGCAATCAATCCAGAGCTGAGGGTCATTACCGGTTTGAGCCCAAGCTCACTC
>JAHEDB010000155.1 GCA_024641465.1 Chromatiales bacterium
TGTCGGTCAAGCAGAAGGTCCTGATCATGTCCACCGGTCGTTCGCACCAGGTCGACAAGGTCGGCATCTTTACCCCTAAACTGACCGATACAAAACAACTCAAGGCCGGTGAAGTCGGTTATATGGTGGCCGGTATCAAGGACATCTATGGCGCCCCGGTGGGGGACACCATCACCCAGACTGACCGACCGGCAAAACAGGCCCTGCCCGGTTTTAAACCGGTACAGCCGCGGGTTTTCTCCGGTCTGTTTCCGGTCAGCAGCGAGGATTATGAAGACCTGCGTGAGGCCCTGTCGAAACTGAAACTGAATGATGCCGCCCTGTTTTACGAGCCGGAAAACTCCCAGGCGCTGGGGTTTGGTTTTCGCTGCGGCTTTCTCGGCATGTTGCACATGGAGATCGTGCAGGAGCGTCTGGAACGCGAATATGATCTGGATCTGATCACCACTGCACCGACGGTGGTGTTTGAGGTCCTCACCGCCAAGGGTGAGGTGATGCTGATCGATAATCCCGCCGCGCTGCCACCACCAAATCAGCTGGAAGAAATTCGCGAGCCGATCATCACCGCGCATATTCTGGTGCCGCAGGACTATGTGGGCAATATCATAACGCTGTGCGTTGAAAAACGCGGCGTACAAAAACAGATCCTCTATCTCGGCAGTCAGGTCTCGCTCAAATACGAGTTGCCGATGAATGAAATTGTATTAGACTTTTTTGATCGCATGAAATCCGTCAGCCGCGGTTACGCCTCGCTGGACTATGAATTCAACCGTTTCCAGGCGGCTAACCTCGAGAAACTGGATATCATGATCAACGGCGAAGTGGTGGATGCCCTGTCGATGATTGTGCACAGTGATCAGGTGCAGTCGCGTGGACGTGACCTGACCGAACGCATGAAAGAGGTGATTCCCCGGCAGATGTTCGACGTGGCCATTCAGGCAGCGGTGGGGGCCAAGATTGTTGCGCGCACCAACGTCAAGGCCTTGCGCAAGAATGTCACGGCCAAATGTTACGGCGGCGACGTCTCCCGTAAACGCAAACTGCTGGAAAAACAAAAGGCGGGTAAGCGTCGCATGAAGATGGTCGGCAAGGTGGAACTTCCGCAGGAGGCCTTCCTGGCGGTATTAAACACAGGAAAAGATAAATGAATATAGATTTTTCTCTCGTACTGGTAATTCTGGTGATGATCACAGGTGTGATCTGGGGTATCGATCACTTATTGTTTGAAAAGAGACGCTTGAACAGCGCCAGTGAGCAAGGCAGGGAGGCGCGGGAGCCTGTCCTCGTCGAGTATGCCCGTTTCCTGTTTCCGGTCGTGGTGATTGTGTTTTTACTGCGGGGCTTTATTGCCGAACCGTTTCGTATCCCCTCCGGTTCCATGCTGCCAACCCTCGAGGTCGGAGACTTTATCCTGGTGAGTAAATCATCGTATGGGATCCGTATTCCGGTGCTGAACAAAAAGATCCTCGACTATGCCGCACCGAAACGCGGCGATGTGATCGTGTTTCGCTATCCGGAAGACCCCTCGGTGGATTACATCAAGCGCGTAGTCGGTGTGCCCGGTGACAAGATCACCTATCAGAACAAGATGCTCTATATCAATGGTGACCCGCAGCCACAGCTGCAACTGGGTAATTATCAGGTAGACCGCTACGGTCAGTTCAATCGCCTGCAGGAAACACTCAATGGCAAGCAACATGATATTCTGGTAAATGGCCGTATCGCCGCCTCGGATTCCGAATATACCGTACCCGTGGGACACTACTTCGCCATGGGCGATAATCGTGACAACAGCCGTGACAGCCGGGCCTGGGGTTTTGTGCCGGACGAAAATCTGGTCGGGCGGGCATTTTTTATCTGGATGAACTGGAACGGTGAACACGGTCCGAGCTGGTCGCGGATCGGCAGTGTCATCCACTAAGCACAACAGACAGGGGAAAAGACCATGAATTTGCCAAATCAACAACGGGGTATGACGGCCATCGGCTGGTTGTTCGTGATCGCCATGATAGTGATGGTCATGATGACGGTTATCAAACTTGCACCGGCCTATATCAGCCAGTTCAATGTCGCCTCGGTACTGTCATCCATGAAGAGTGAGCCGGGTATCGGCACCATGACCGCCGGCGAAGTGACACACACGATTATGAAACGCCTGGACATCAACATGGTAACGGATGTGCAGGCGGGTGACATTTATATCACCCAACAGTCGAACAACCGGATCATCGAGATCGATTACCAGGTGCAGCGAAACCTGATTGCCAATGTCGATGTCCTGATCAAATTTAATAACCGCATCGAAGTCCCCCTTCGCTAATGGAACCCATTGCTGTATTGATTCAACGGATCGGTTATGTATTTAGTAATGAGGACTACCTGCAAACGGCGCTGACCCATCGCAGTGCGCAAAGTGATAACAACGAACGGATGGAATTCCTCGGCGACTCCATCCTCAGTTACATCATCAGCATCGAACTCTATCTGCGTTTTCCCGAGGCCAAGGAGGGTGAACTGAGTCGCCTGCGCGCCTCCCTGGTGAAGGGCGAGACCCTGGCCAAGATCGCCGCCGAGCTCAGGCTGGGGGATTTTCTGCACATGGGTTCGGGGGAACTGAAGAGCGGTGGTTATCGCCGTGGTTCGACCCTGGCCGATGCCCTCGAGGCGCTGATCGGGGCGATCTATATCGATGGTGGCCTGGATGCGGCGAGCCGATTCGTTAAGTCGATCTTTGCCCCACGGCTGGATAAGTGCCATCCCAGCAAGGCAAAAAAAGACCCCAAGACCCGCCTGCAGGAATTGTTACAGGCACAGAGCCGGCCTCTGCCGGAGTATGAAGTTATCGCCACCCACGGCCAGGCACATAATCAAAGCTTTAAAGTGGAGTGTCGCGTTGAAGGCCTGTCGACACCGGTCTACGGTGATGGCAGCAGCCGTCGCAAGGCAGAACAAATGGCAGCCGAGGCTGCACTGGAAATACTCGAACAATGAACGATGAAACAAAATACCGTTGTGGCTATGTCGGCCTGATCGGTCGGCCCAATGTCGGCAAGTCGACCTTGCTGAATCATATGATCGGCCAGAAGATCAGTATTACCTCCCACAAACCGCAGACTACACGGCATCGTATCCTGGGGATCAAGACCACTGACACGACGCAGTTTGTGTTTGTCGATACCCCCGGTATGCATCAGGGTGGCAAGCATGCCATGAGCCGTTATCTCAACCGTGCCGCCGCCAGCACCATGAATGATGTCGATGTGGTGGTATTTCTGGTTGAGGCGGTCACTTTTAATGACGAAGATGCCCGGGTCCTGGAAAAATTAAAGACCGTGGATGTGCCCGTCATCCTCGCCATCAATAAGGTGGATCGCCTCGTTGACAAGGAACGCCTGTTGCCGTTTATCGCCGAGATGAGCAAGAAGATGGACTTCGCCGACGTATTGCCGGTGTCGGCGCTGAAGGACATCAATCTGCCGGCCATCGAACAGACCATCGCCAAATACCTGCCGGAGAGCGAACCTTTCTTCGCTGAGGATCAGATCACCGATCGCAGCGTGCGTTTTCTGGCGGCGGAGATCATCCGTGAAAAACTCACCCGCATCCTGCACCAGGAATTGCCGTATAACCTGACGGTAGAGATCGAACAATTCAAACCCGAAAAGGAACAGACCCTGATCCATGCCGTGATCTGGGTTGAGCGTGACAATCAGAAGGGTATCGTCATCGGTAAAAAGGGCGAACGCCTGAAAGAGATCGGCACTCAGTCAAGGCTCGATATCGCCAGGCTGATCGACGGCCGTGTCCACCTCGAACTGTGGGTCAAGGTCAAGGAAGGCTGGTCCGACGATGAACGCGCCCTGCACAGCCTCGGCTACAGCGATGACCTCAAGTCATAAGGTCAGCCTCGAAGCCGCCTACATCCTGCACAGCCGCCCCTATCGGGACAACAGCCTGCTGCTCGATATCTTTTCCCACGACCATGGCCGCCTCGGCGCCGTGGCGAGGGGCGCCAAACAACCGAAATCAAAATTCAACGGGCTGTTACAACCCTTCGGTCTGTTACTGCTCTCCTGGAGCGGGCGGGGTGATCTGGCGACCCTCACCGATGCCGAGGCACAGGGCCCGGCATTGAACCTGAAGGGCCCGTCACTCATCTCCGGTTTCTATGTCAATGAATTGCTGACCCGCTTATTACAGCGTCACGACCCTCATCAGGCCCTGTTCGATGTCTATCACGAGACACTCTGTCTGCTGCGACAGGGCCACCATGAGGAAGTGGCACTGCGTCGGTTTGAGTCTTACTTGTTGCAGGAGACGGGCTATGGCCTGATTCTGGATCATGATGTGGAAACCGGGGAGGAGATACAAAGCGATGCCCGTTACTGTTATTATATCGAGCGTGGGCCGGTGAAGGTCTCTGGCTTGTCGGGCAGTCAATCGGGTATTGTGGTGTCTGGCCAGACGCTGTTTGCGCTGCGAGATGAAACGCTGGAAGATGCGGTAAATCTGAAAGAGGCCAAACAGTTGATGCGGGCGATCATTGCGCATCAGTTGGGGGATAAGCCGCTGCGGTCGCGGGAATTGGCGATGCAGAAGGTGTTGTAGGTTGGTTTTATTGTTTTGATTTGAATCGCTGGCGCGATGCTGGAATTTTAAGTCCGTTCTCGGACGGACGGCCGAGTTCATTTTCTTTGGACGGCCAAAGAAAACGAACCAAAAGAAAGCCGCCCCTGTGATGGCGCAATCGTGTTGTGATGTTTCGTATTCATAAAGGATGCTCATCAACGGCACATCCCTGTGCCGGTGATGAGCAGCGCCGCGTCCATGCGGCGCACTGTATATATGATGAATACAAAACATCACAACGCGCCATCAAAGGGGTTTTCTCCAGCGAATTGGCTGTCATGTTTAAATGAATATGGGAAAAATTGTTGGTTGGGCAGCGCAAGGCGATGCCCAACAATATATTTGATTTAACCGTTGGAATGTACAACGTTAGGAGCAAGCGATAAATGTCTTCTGAAATCTTACTGGGTGTAAACATCGACCACGTCGCCACGATCCGCCAGGCGCGTGGCACACGCTATCCTGAGCCGGTGCAGGCCGCCTTGGTTTCCGAACAGGCCGGGGCTGATAGCATTACCCTGCATCTGCGGGAAGATCGCAGGCATATCCAGGACCGTGATGTGGAGTCACTCATCGGCATGCTGCAATCGCGCATGAACCTGGAGATGGCCGTCACCAAAGAAATGCTCGCCTTTGCCACCCGTATCAAACCCCATGATTGCTGTCTCGTCCCTGAACGTCGTGAAGAACTCACCACCGAAGGAGGTCTTGATGTGGCCGGGCAAGCGGATAAGGTCAACGATGCCTGCGCCCGACTGGCCGATGCCGGTATCCGTGTATCGTTGTTTATCGACGCCGAAGAACGACAACTCGAAGCCGCCGTCGAATCCGGCGCACCGGTGGTGGAGATCCATACCGGACATTACGCCGATGCGCCCTTGGGTAAAAAACGTGATGCGCAGTTACAGAAGATCATCCATGCCGTTGAGTATGGTGAGAGCCTGGGTCTACAGGTCAATGCGGGGCATGGGCTGGATTATCATAATGTCAGGGCGATTGCCGCGATACCGGGGATTCGTGAGTTGAATATCGGGCATTCGATTGTAGCCAGGGCGATTTTTTATGGGATGTATGAGTCGGTGGCGGAGATGAAGGCGATTATGATGGAAGCGCGCGGATAGCTCGTCATTGCGAGCGGTAGCGAAGCAATCTCCTGCTGTACCTCCTTCCTTTTAAATTGAATCGCTAACGCGATGATTGATCTAAATCCGTTCGCGAACGGACGACCTGAGCGATAGCGAAGGAGTGCCGAATGAAACCCGAAGGGGTTCTACGGTGCGGTCGCGATACTTTTTGAAGGACCAAAAAGTATCCAAAAAG
>JAHEDB010000156.1 GCA_024641465.1 Chromatiales bacterium
GCGCCAGGTCAGTAGAACAAATGCCGCAATACAGTGTTTTGACAGGCACATATCCAGGCCCCAGTTCCAGCCACGGATCGCCACGGCGATAAATTTGCCAACCGTCATCCTGTGTGCCGGAAAACAGGTATTCAACATCAACTAGCGATTGGTCCGACTGGTATTCAGGCGCAGTAAAATTTATTTCCGTCATGACAACTCAATTTATTGCGAACATAAGGCAAACCATAACCCATGATACCGGGCCAAGAAAAAACAGGCGATATTTGTAAAGAACGATCGGACTACTCAGGCGGAAAGCCTGAATGCCGTCTTGATACCATCGACCATGAACTGCACGGCCAGTGCAGTCAGTAATAAACCCAGGATCCGGCTGATCACATTGGCCCCGGTCTCGCCCAGCGCCTTTACCAGCACAGGCGAAAACAATAAGGTCAGCAAGGTGATAATAATAACCAGGACCAGTACCAACAAGGACTGCCAATAGACCGTACTGCTGCCGCTGGCCGAGGCCATAAGCAAGATGGTAGTGATGGCCCCCGGCCCCGCCAACAGGGGAAAGGCCAGGGGAAAGACCGTGATATCCTGCTTATTGCTCGCCTCCTGTTGCTCCTTTGTTGTCGTGGAGCGCAGGCCGGACTGACGGGCAAACACCATGTCGATGGATAACAGGAATAACAGGGCCCCGCCGGCGATCCGAAAAGCCGGGATCGTGATTCCAAACCAGTCAAGCAGGATGGTGCCGGTGAAAAAAAACACCAGTAATATGCTGCTGGCGAGCAGGGTGGCGGCAATGGCCATGCGCCTTTGCTCCTGACGAGCGGTGCCCTGGGTCATGGCGGCAAACAACCACGCGACGCCGATGGGATCCACTACGCTGAGCAGGACGATAAAGTTGTTAAGAAACGGATCCATCACACCATCATGTCAAAAATTAATCGCCAATTACATGCCTGTTCACTTTGAGCCAGGCCTGGGACACTCGGCCATGCATGCCGGGTAGGTCACCGTACAGGATTCGTAGCAGTCCTCATCATGTGCTGCGCATGTTTTAGCGAGTTTCTGCCGACACTGCTCATTTTCGGCGGCACAGCGGCGCGAACATTTGGCAAACTCGTCAATACCTGCCGGCACTTTCGACGACTCAGCATGCACAATTGGGAGTATAGCCACCCATGCCAGTAGCAGCATGGCCATACCCGAACATATTTTGTTATTACACTGCATGATTCTCTCCCCTTACAACATCAAACATTGAAAATACCACTACAAACACAACATAAACTTTCTCCATTTCAGTGCATCAATCACCCACCCTGCTAAAGACGCAGACCGTATTAGCACATAAATACCCGGCAACAAAATGGCAAAAGTCATGTCCAGTGCCCGCCTTTTTTGTTTAAACAGCCCACCCAAGGAATTAATCCCATATATTACAATATGTTATAAATTTTGGCTGGTTCAGTGGCTTATCACAAAGACTTTAGAAAACGTCCAATCTACCGATAAATATTAAGTAATAAATATACGGATGCTTTCGTATTTCTGAATTCCTGGAATAACCAGACACAAACGGAGAACCACCATGGGCAACAAATACCCGCTGCTGATGTTATTGCTAAGCGCCTTTAGCCAGCCGCTAATGGCTGACAGCCACCCTGACAAAGGGCAGGCATTCACTATCCCGGATAAACAACTGACCATGCCAGCCGGCTGGGAGGCCAAACCGATTCAGTACAGTGATAGCGCAAAAGATGCTGACCTGGTCATTAATTTTGGCCAACAGACCTATCCAGCCATGCATGAACTCGTCAAACAGTACGCTAAAGATAATCATCTGAAAATTGTCGTTACGAGCGGCACCTGCGGTGTTTCGGCGGGCAAGCTGCTGCAAAAGTCACTCGATTCAGGCACCTTTTGTTGTCCCCCCGACAGCAAGGACCGTCTGCCCGGGCTGGAATTTCACACCATCGCCATCTCCGCCCTGGCGATCTTCGTCAATCAGAAAAACCCGGTCCATGTAATCACCACCGATGAGGCACGGCGCATCTTACAGGGCAAGATACGTAATTGGAGTGAACTGGACTCTGGAAAAAAATATAACTACACCATTCGCCCCCAGGCACGCCTGCATTGTAAGCAACGTCCCGGCCACTGGACACTGATACTAAAAGACCTGCAGCACTTCAGCCCGACATTAAAAGAAGTCGGCGTGATCCCTGATCTGGTCGCCAAGGTAGGTCAAGAAGAGGATGCGGTCAGTATCGAAACCCCCTTTATGATAGGCGCCTATCAAAAAGACCCGGTGAAGATGCTCAAGCTGGACGGCTTTGCCGCTACGGACATCGATTACGTCGCCTCTGGCAAATATCCTTTTTACCGCACCTACAATATGACCACCTGGAGCAAGGGTGGCAAGCAGCGTAAAGAGGCCCTCAAGCTGATTAATTTCCTGAAGGGACACCTGGAAAATAATTATCACCAATATGCGATGGTGCCGGTGTCCAAACTGAAAAAGGCCGGCTGGAAATTCAAGGGTGACGAACTGATCGGTGAACCCGATGGATCGAAACTGGCGCTTATTCCACCGCAACACTAACTAGCTCGTCATGTGGAAGCGTTCCGGTCTGACCGGCAAGATGTTGATCTACACCGCCACCCTCGGGCTGGCGGTGTGGTTTATTTCCGACTCATATCAAACACGCACCCTGCGGGAGATCTTCCACGAGAAACTGCAACACCGCTTCAGCCTGCAGGCCCAGGAGCATCGCACCCTGTTTGACCGCTATGTGAAGATCCACAGCCAGGCGGCAAAACTCATGGCCCACTCCGATAATCTCTATCACTATGTGCATGATCGGAAATGGGGGCCGGAATTTGATGGCAAGATTGTCTACCATCAGGATGTGCCCGGGTGGATGCCCAATCTGGCGGCGTTGCGAAAGTTTGTCCTGCCGCGTTACACCTTCATCATGGATACACAATATCGGACTCGCGAACTCTATTACTGGAATGGCGTCCTCCCACCGACGGAGGTGATTAAGCCTCGCCATCTCCTGTTACAACTCTCGGAAAACCAGAGTTACCTCACCACATTGCAAGGCAAACCCTATTTGTTCACCTCTGAACCGGTCATGGCCTATGGCAAACGGGTCGGCACCCTGGTGATGGCGTCGCCCATCGACAGCGACTTTATGCTGGAATCACAGATTCTGTCGATCAGTAAATATGCCGTTGCCCTGCTGGCGGAGGATGAACAGACCATTTTGGTCAGCAGCGACCCCCGCATGGTTCCGGAAGGTATCAAGGTCTCGGAACTCAACGGGGTTTTTCAAACTATCGGTGAGGGATTTTTCGATTACGGTTCATCAGATTTGGTAATTAAATGCGTATCCTTCATCCCCCTGCATGAGGTACAGGATCTGACCCAGGCGGTATTGTTAAAAGAGAGACAGATGCGGGGCATTTCACTTGCTACCTACGTTATTGCCTTCATGCTGATCATGCTGATCCTGACACGGCGCCTGCAGGGCCTAACCCGACGGGTGGTTGATTTTTCTGAACACATGGCGATCCAGCAACCGGAGATCCGCCAAAAGGATGAACTGAAAATCCTTGAAGAGCGTTTTAAACTGTTGGCCAATGCCATCAAAAATGAAACAGAGGCACTGGAATACCAGGCATCGCACGACCCATTGACGGATCTTCCTAACAGAAAAATGCTCAACGAACGCCTGCAAAATACCTTGTCACGCAGCAAGGTCAGTCAGTCTCCCCTGGTATTGATCATAAGTGACCTGAATCACTTCAAGGAAATCAACGACACCCTCGGTCATCATATCGGTGATGTGGTTTTACAACAGGCCGCGGAACGACTGTATAACACCGTACGCAAAACGGATACGGTCGCCCGGTTGGGTGGTGATGAATTCAGTATCCTGCTGCCCGACACCAGTACCGCCGAGGCATGCAAGATCGCCAGGAACATTATCGATATCTTTAAAATACCGTTTGTCGCGGAGGGTCACAATCTCAATGTCGGTATCAGTATCGGTATCGCCGAATCCCCGCGTCACGGCAAGGATGTCAATATACTGGTACAGCGGGCGGATGTGGCAATGTATGACGCCAAGCGAGGCAAGAAGGGTTATGCCGTCTATGATCCCGAGCAGGATACGCACAATGTCAGTAAACTCGAACTCATGTCCGAGTTACGGGAAAAGATCGACGCCGATGATATCGAACTGCACTACCAATGCAAACAGGATATCAAGTCCGGCAAGTTCATTGGAGCCGAGGCCCTGCTGCGCTGGAACCATCCGGAACGAGGCTATATCCCGCCGGATGATATAATTCCCCTCGCCGTACAGAGCGGCCTGATAAAACCCCTGACCCGGCTCGTCATGCAAAAAGCGATACAACAGTGCGCTGACTGGCATAACCGGGGATTCAAACTATCGGTCTCGATAAATATATCGGTGCATTGCCTGCATGATAATATGCTCGCCCATTCGCTTCGCGAATATCTGCATCAGTACAAACTTCCGGCGCAATATTGCATTCTCGAACTCACCGAAAGCGATATCATGTCCGACCCGATCAAGGCCAAAAACATCCTCACCGAGATCGACACAATCGGCGCCCATATCTCGATCGATGACTTTGGCACCGGTTATTCCTCCCTCGCCTATCTGAAACAATTACCCGTCAGCGAAATCAAGATCGATCGCTCATTTGTCATGGAAATGGACAAGGATGAAAATGACAAGGTTATCGTCAGGACTATCATTGACCTGGCGCACAATCTCGGATTGTCGGTTGTTGCCGAGGGCGTCGAAACAGAGGTCAGCTACGCATTGCTAAAAACACTGGGGTGTAATGTGGCGCAGGGATTCTTTCTCCACAAACCGGCCAATAACGATAGGCTGATGAACTTCCTGAAAACGACCGGGGGAATTTCCCCAATGACCAGTAACACACCGGCGAAAGCCGACCAAAAACATCACTTCACGGTTTCATTAGAAAAGCCTATCTGACAGACAAATAAACACCGCGCCAATATTCAGCGAAGCAGTTATCTTCTATAATTATCCGTATGCAAAATCCAATCATCCGGACTATATTTTATTTATTCACGCTCACGGCCCCGTCCATTCTTGCTGTTAACAGCCATGCCGCCGATGCGCTAAAGTTTGATTCGGCTGAGTTGCACATCCGCCTGACACCCCGCAGCCCGCAACAGATCGCCGCCTTCTATGAGGCACGCGGTTTTGGCAAGGCCATGCTCGACAAGATAAAGCAATATTGCTTTATCACGGTATACGTCAAAAACACCAGCAACAAGATTATCTGGCTGGATTTATCCAACTGGCAATTTACCGCAGCCGGCGCACCGGTCCATCGCTTCGACCGCCAGCAACTGTTAAAGGGCTGGCAGGATATGGGAATTGCGCAGGCCCACCAGTCGTTGTTCCGCTGGACCCTGCTCCCCGAAAAACTCGATTTTCAGATCAACGAACGGGAAGGTGGCAACATCGTATTACCCAGAATCGAGCAGGCACTGACGCTTCACGCCCGGTTTGACACCCTCAGTAATAAATCCGGTCAGCCAATCAGCATTCAACTCGACAATATCCACTGTGCGAATGAGCCACAATGAACAAATACAAGGCTATTAGTCTGGCGATATTATTTACCCTGAGCCACCCGCTGGCGGCCGCTAACCCCGAGCTGCCAGACGGCCTGCTCGAACTCAAACCGACTGCGGCACCACAACTTGAATTGCAGGATATGGATGGCAAGACATATCGCCTGCAACAGGACAAGGGCGCGGTCGTCTTTGTGCATTTTTGGGCAAGCTGGTGCGGTCCCTGCCGCAAGGAAATGCCCGCCATACAACGCATGGCGAAAATACTGCAAAAAGAAGGGCTAAGGATCGCCCTGAT
>JAHEDB010000157.1 GCA_024641465.1 Chromatiales bacterium
GCCCCGGTGATTGATATGGACCCTTATGTCCGCCGCGATGGCAAGGTTGTTTTTACCCGCTGGGACCGTTCCAGTGTATCCAATGCGATCAATATCTACTCGATTAATCCGGACGGTACCGATTTACAACTCATCTACGGTGCTCACAGTCACGACTCGGGGCCGAACAACTCAAGCATGCAATACACCCAGCTCAGGGAATATCCTGATGGCCGTGTGTTAAGTATTTTGCGGCCCTTCAGCGACACCTTCGGCGGTGGGGATATCAGCCTGATCGATACCGATCATTTTGCTGACTATGGTCGCCCCACCAGAAGGAATGCCGGCCTGACCGGAACGGGGCAGGCATCATTGACCGGGGGTAGCGCCAGCGCGGAATTACCGCCATCGATGGGTGGACGCTACATCTCGGCCTTCCCCCTATGGGATGGAACGGGGCGCAGTCTGGTGAGCTGGACGCCGTGTCGAATCATGGTCAGTGACCAGAGTGCACCGTGTACGGCAGAAGGCCTGCTAAACCCCGATGTGGTCGAGGCCCCACCTATTTATAGCCTTTACATCTACGACCCGGTGCAAAATACCAAATTACCCATATTCCTGCCCGAGGCGGGGATGGCGATAACCGATGTTATTGCCGCACAGCCCAGGGCCTATCCGGGTTTGCTGGAAGACAAGGTTGAAACCACCAGTGAGAAGACCGGCATACTGCATATCCGCAGTGTTTATGATTATGACGGGGGGTTTGATAGCCGTGGTGTGACCGGTAAGGGCAACACCCTCAATGATTTCTTAATAAATTCACAACCGACTGACCGCAGGGCCCGTTTTATACGTCTCATCAAGAACTTTGTCCGGCCGGACAGGAATGATTACCAAATTCCGAATCTGGCGAATCGCGGCGGCGCCCTGGTGGAGATCATCGGCTACGCCCCAATCGAGCCGGACGGTTCCGTTAAGGTCAGGGTGCCGGCGGATGTCCCGTTCAGTTTTCAGATCGTTGATATAAACGGTCGGCGTATCAATGAACAACGTCATATCTCCTGGATACAGATCCGCAAGGGCGAGACACTGGAGTGTAATGGTTGCCATCGCCACAACAGTGGCACCCCACACGGGCGACGCGATGCGATCACTTCAATCAATTCGGGAGTGGATAACAGCGGCGTGTTCCCAGGACAGGGTGGCGCGCTACCGGCGCAAGCCGGCGAGACCATGGCTGAAACCCGCACGCGGATAAGTTGTCAGGTTGATAACTGCAAGGGACTCAATCCGACGGTGGATATTGTCTATGAAGACCTCTGGTCCACCACCAAGAGCCCGAGCTTTGCCTATCAGTATGATGACATCTTTAATTTTACCGACACTGAGACGGACCCGGTCAGTCATGCCTGTGTTCTCGGCTGGACCAAAGAATGCCGGGTGATTATCAACTACGTCACCCATATCGATCCGCTATGGAGTAAACCCCGTTTGCTTGCTGATGAGGTAACAGACAAGACCTGTTCACAAGCCGGGTGTCACTCACCGGTTGATAAGGCTGGGCTGCCACAGGTGCCTGCCCCCAGTATTGCATTTGATCCGCCCAGTGGACCCCCATGCACACAACCGGCAACGACAGGCAGTCAACTCAATCTGGATAATGTCAGTCTATTTGATCCAGACAATGATAATGATCCTAGGCTGAAGGCCTATAAGGAGCTATTTAACAGCGACAATGTTCAGCAATTGGTTGATGGTTCCCTGGTCGATGCGGTATTTGATGGTGCCCCGATTTTTAACGAGAATAATCCAGAAATAATTATCGGTTGCGAACAGACTACTATCACAACCAGACCTGGGCCGCCCATGAGCGCCGGTTCTGCACGGACCAGTCGCTTTTTTAATGTCTTTGTAGAAAGTAATGCGACACACTATGATAGTGTTAAAAAGCAGCCTATTCTGTCGCCATCGGAACTTAAATTGATCTCGGAATGGCTGGACATCGGCGGACAGTATTATAATGACCCCTTTGCCGTGCCACCAAATTGATTGACGGGGGTATTGCCAGTCGGGGTGTGGTACATTGCGGGGCAATACTTCAAATAATAACTAGCCGAGAGTCTGTATTTGCCAGCCACACACCATGTGGCGGCGGTTGAATCATGCGCATAAGCCTGACCATAATTTCATTGCTTGTCCTTTTACTTGCGAGTTTTGCAGGTCAGGCCAGGACCCTCCCTCGCGTCAAGGTCACCGAACCGTTTATTCAAATGCATACCGGCCCTGGTACGGGTTATCCGGTGTTGCTGGATCTGGAGCGCGGTAGTTGGCTGGGGATTCGGCGGCAGCAGGCCGATTGGTATGAGGTTGTTACCGAGAAAGGCCAGACCGGCTGGGTTACGCACGAGGAACTGGTAAAAACGGTTACGGCGGATAATGAGCCGGTTAAATTGCACGGTCTCGAACAGACGGATTTTAAACTCCGCGACTGGGAACTGGGGGCCTTGTGGGGCAGGGTGGGGAGTTCGAGCATATTCACCCTGTCGGGAGGCTACTCCTTCAACGAAAATCTGGCCGTCGAAATTTCCGCATCGCAAATGATCGGCAGTTTATCGACCAGTGAATTAGCCACCCTTAATTTGATAGCCCAGCCCTTTCCCGAGTGGCGAGTGTCTCCCTATTTTACACTTGGTACCGGCCGGATCAGGACCAGGACGAATTCCACCCTGGTGGAGGAAAAGGATCGCGATGACCGGACGTCAAACGCCGGTGTGGGCCTTCGGGTGTATTTAACCCGCAGTTTTTTTCTACGCGCGGAATATCGAGAATTGGTAATTTATACCAGTACGAATGATTATGGGGATCTGGAGATATGGTCAATCGGGGTTGGAAGTTTCTTTTAAGCACCATGGTTATCTGTCTGGCGGTTTCTGCTGGCGCGCCTGTTGTGTTTGCCGTGGAGCCGATGCAGGCCGAGGAGCCGCTGATCAAACCTGAGGTTAAACGCGCAGAAGTGGTTTTGCCCAAGATTGATACCGAGAGTATCGAGATAGGTTATTTTACCGGCAGCATGGGGTTTGAGGATTTCGGCACTAACAGCGTGCAAGGTATCTTTGTCGCCTTTCATGTGAATGAAGATGTGTTTCTACTCGGTAGTTATGGACAAACGACCATCGGTAAAAGCACTAGTGAGATAATCAACAACAGCCTTATGTTTACCGATGCTGAAAGGAAGGTTAGTTACTATAACGTTCTGTTAGGCTATAACCTGCTGCCGGGCGAGGTGTTTATCGGCAACAAGCTGGCGTTTAATACCGATCTGTATATTGTGGTCGGTTCGGGCACGACCAAATTTGCCGGTGATGATTACGCGACCTTTGTGTATGGCTGGGGGTATCGTTTTTTGATGGCGGACTGGTTGTCCCTGCATCTGGATATGCGTAATCACTCCTTTATCCATTATAAGTTTGGCTATGAACGCTCCGTGAACAATCTTGAAACAACGATTGGCCTGGCGGTATTTTTCTAAGAAGAGGAATAAATATGTCTGGAATGATTTCAATTCGAAGCCTGTGTTTATCAATTTACCTGTTGCTTGTTGGTGTAACGGTTTCGCATGCCGCTGAGTTGAGCGGTAAGGCGCCTGATTTTACCTTGAAGAGTATGAATGGTAAAAATCTCAAGCTGAGTGAATTTCGTGGTCAGGTGGTAATGCTGAATTTCTGGGCCTCCTGGTGCGCACCCTGTCGGCAGGAGATGCCCTTGCTGGAAGATTTATATAAAAAATATAAGCCGCTTGGTTTTACCTTGTTGGGTGTCAATGTCGAACAGGATTCGAGCAAGGCATCGACCTTGTTGAGAAGCATCAAGGTGAGTTTTCCGATCCTGTTTGATAATCAGAACAAGGTCAGCAAGTTGTTTACCGTCTCGGCCATGCCCACTACGGTGATCGTCGATCGGGATGGTAATATGCGTTATCTCCACCAGGGCTATAAGCCGGGTTATGAGCTGGAGTATCAGAAACAGATCAGGTCCTTGCTCAGGGAATAACGATGCGACTGATTATCTCGAGTCTGCTCCTCGCCTTGATTACCAGCGGATGCACGATTGAACCCTGGGTGCAACCTTATGAACGCGCCAATCTGGCTGATCCGATCATGAGTTTTTCCCGGAATCCGGTTTCTGCCTCATACCGCAATCATGTCTTTGAGGCCCGGGAAGGGGCGCGTGGCGCTGATGGAAGTCAGGGTGGTGGTTGTGGTTGTAACTAAGGCTTCACGCTATCTACTGGCAAGTCTGATTATTGTCTTAATCTGTCCGGCGGATGCGGCGGTTTTGCCCGAGGACCGCACCGATGTCCTGTCCCATTCCTATAAGGGGGGCGGCATTGAAATTAGCGGACCATCCGTTCTGGTGCGCAAGGGGGATGCCAAGTCCTTCTCGGCCTATGCCAATTATTATGTCGACAACATCAGCAGCGCCTCGATCGATGTGCAGGCCCTGGGGGCCAGCCGTTATCAGGAATCGCGTGTCGAACAGTCTGCGGGTTTTGATGTCCTGCATGGCAAGTCGATCATGAGTTTTGGTTACACCAACAGCGTCGAAAATGATTATGTCGCGAATACCTATCATTTCGGCATTAGTATGGACATGTTTGGTGATCTGACGACCGTGAGCATGGGCTATGCCCAGGGGCAGGATCAGATATTCAGAACCGCCCTGGTTGATGGTGTCCGTGGGCGTGACCCTGGTTTTAACGAAACCGCCTTGCGCAGAAATTACAGCCTCGGCCTGAGTCAGGTGGTGTCGAAGAATTTGTTGCTCGGTCTCAATTTTGAAAGTATCTCGGATGAAGGCTATCTGAATAATCCGTATCGGCAATATCGTTACCTGTCCGGTAGCACCGCCAGGTTCGAGACCGAGGTTTATCCCCGCACCCGTACCAGTAATGCCCTTTCCCTGCAGGCACGTTATTACTTGCCGTATCGGGCGGCGATCCATTATCAGGAAAGGCTATTCAATGATGACTGGGGTATCGTGGCCAGTGATTCCGAGGTCGGCTATACCCATCCCTTTGGGGAGAATCTGATTCTCGAAATCCGTTACCGGCTTTATTCACAGACCAGGGCCAATTTTTACAGTGACCTGCACGCTGAAAAGAGCAGTCAGGCACTGGATTTTCGCGCCCGTGACAAGGAGCTGAGTAGCTACGATAGTAGGACCTTGGGGCTGGTCGTCAGCTATGAATTTGCCAAAGGCGGCTGGTGGTTTATCGATAAGGCCAGCCTCAACCTGGCATACGATTATATAAAGTTTGACTATAAGGATTTTCGGGATGCCACGGCGTCGAAGACCGATGCCAGTCTGGTGGGAAATGAGCCTTATTATCAGTTCTCGGCCAATGTCTTGCAGTTGTTTTTCTCGGTATGGTATTGATAGTATTGAGAAATATAAGCAAACCGTAAAATCGAGGTTTTACACTTTAAATAGACTCAATTAACTATTAAATCCTTAGTCTGGGCTTTGTTATTTTTCCCAGATGGATTAGGATGATCCGATTGCACGCTGTAATCTAATTGGGATGATTGAGGATAGTCATGCAACAACAAAAACAACAACCCCCGAATATACCGCCTGCCACGCCTGCCGAGAAAAATAAACTCGGCGTCATTGTAAAACCTGCCAGCAACCCAAAACGCGTTACGATCCTGGATCGGTGGTTACTCCGACAGGTGTCGGCGCTGGTTGGCCATCCCCCGTTTGTTGCCTCGCTTTGGGATGGTGTGGAATACATGCATCAATCAGAATTGCCGGTCGTCGCCCACTTGAAATTCAAGGACCGTGGTGCGTTGTATTGGTTGTTACTCGACCCGGAACTGCACTTTGGTGATCTGTATAGTACCGGTCGGCTGGAAGTCGAGGGCGACCTGCGGGTG
>JAHEDB010000158.1 GCA_024641465.1 Chromatiales bacterium
GGGCGGCCGAGGTCGCTCCATAAACTTTAAACCCCGCTACGGCGGGGTTTTTTATTGCCGCATGTATTATAGGTAGCCCGTATGCAGCGCAAGCGAAATACGGGAGCGTTGTAAGTACGATCCTGGATTCCATTACATTTCATCCAGGCTACAGAATTTTCTGCGCCACCAGCAGGGCCTCATCGCGTATGGCCTGTGCACTATCACCGGTCATACCCTCTTCGCGGTAATAGCGCACCGACAGGGGTTTAAACAGGCGCAACAGTTCATTGTCTGCTAAGCGATAGGCCGGATTGCCAGGCCCACGGCCGCACTGGTTTTGATTGAAGGTTTGATAGAACAACAGGCCGTCGGGCCGGAGCGCATCGACGATGGCGGGGGCGAGCCGGCGTTCGAGGAAATAACTCACCACGATGACATCGAAGCGGTTTTGCGGCAGGCCCGCCACCACATCCCGCACGTGGGCCGTTAGCGTCATGCCTGTTGCCCGTAGGGTGAGTTTGTCGATGGCGACGGGTGAGAGGTCCCAGGCCTCGACGTATAAGCCGTGTTTTGCCAGCAGCAGGGCGTTACCGCCCAGGCCACAGGCCAGGTCGAGGGCGCTACCGTGTTTGGGTAACAGGTGCAGGTTGTCCGTCAGGACCCGCGCCGCACGCGGCTCGAGGCTGTTTTCCTGGTAGCGTTTATCCCACTTGGCCTGCTCTGGCGGTGTCATGGCGATTAGCGCCGCCAGAAGGCCGGGCTGAGCAACACCAGCACGGTGAACAGTTCCAGCCGACCCAGCAACATACTGAAGGCCAGCAGTAGTTTCTGCCAGTCGGGGATGGACTGGAAGTTGGCGCTGACCTCGCCCAGGCCGGGGCCCATGTTGTTGATGCAGGTGGCCACCGCGGAGAAGGCGGTGATCTGGTCCAGCCCACCGGCCATCAGGATCAGGATCAGCAGGCAGAAAATGGCGATGTACAGGGCAAAGAAGCCCCATACCCCGTGCAGCACCTCGGTCGGATAGAGGCGACCGGCGATCCGGATCGGCCGCACTATGGCGGGGTGGATCAGCTTGATCACCTCATGCTGGGCCTGCTTGAACAACAGCATGATGCGGATCACCTTCATGCCGCCAGCGGTGGAACCGGAGCAACCGCCGATGAAACTGATCAATATCAGGAACAGGGGCAGGGATACCGGCCAGACGGAAAAATCTTCTGTGAGATAACCGGTACTGGTGATCACCGAGATGGTCTGGAAGCTAGCGTGCCGTAGTGAAGTCAGGAAACCATCATAGGTCTGATGGGTAGTCAGCACCACCGTGATGAATAAAATGGAGGCGGCGACGATCCCCAGGAAGACCATGATCTCACTATTCAGCAGATAGGCGCGCAGGCTGCGCTGGCGGACGGCGATAAAGTGGATGCCGAAGTTCATCGCCCCGAGCAGCATGAACAGCTCGGTGATCAGCTCCACCGGCAGGCTTTTATAAAAACCGATACTTTCGTCGTGGCTGGAAAAACCCCCGGTGGAGAGGGTCGAGAAACTGTGCATCAGCGCCTCAAACGGCGATACTCCGGCCAGGATGTACGCCAGCATGCACGCCAGGGTCAGTCCGCTATAGATCAGCCAGAAGCTGCGCGCGGTATGGGCGATGCGCGGCGTGAGCTTCTCGTCCTTCATCGGCCCGGGGGTCTCGGCGCGGTACAGCTGCATGCCCCCCATGCCCAGCAGGGGTAGCAGGGCGATGGTAATGACCACGATGCCGATACCGCCCAGCCATTGCAGCTCCTGCCGGTAAAACAACACCGAGCGAGGCAGCTTGTCCAGGCCGACCATGACTGTTGCCCCGGTGGTGGTGAAGGCCGAGGTGGCCTCAAAGAAGGCCTCGGCAAAATTCAGGTGCGGGCCGATGATAAACGGTATGGCGCTGACTGCACTCAGCACCAGCCAGAAGGCCGCGACGATCAGGAAGCCCTCCTGCCGGCGCAGCTCCATATTTTGCTTGTACAGGGCCAGCCACAGACCCAGGCCGATGCCCAGGCTCAGCAACATGGGGATCAGAAAATCGCGGCTTTGGCCATCGCCATCGAGCAGTGAAAGTAGCAGGGGCGGCAGCAGGCCAAGACTGTGCAGGGCGAGAAAAACTCCCAGTACCCGCAGCACCGCCAGTAGACGCATATCAACGGCGCCAGAAGGCCGGGCTAAGCAGCACCAGCACGGTGAAGATCTCCAGTCGTCCAAGCATCATGGCCAGGCTCAGGATCCATTTGGCCGGGTCCTCCAGTGAGGCGTAATTGAGGCCGACCTCGTTGAGGCCCGGACCAAGGTTGTTGAGGCAGGCGGCAGTGGCAGAGAAGGCGCTGATCTGATCCAGGCCGGTGAGCATCAACACCAGCAGGATCACCACGAAGATCGCCACATAGGCGGCGAAGAAGCCCCACACCGCATCGATGACCCGGTCGGACAGGGTTTTGCCGCCGATCTTGATGGGGATCACGGCGTTGGGGTGAATGACCCGTTTGACCTCGCGGAAGCCCTGTTTGAGCAGCAGCAGGAAGCGGATCACCTTCATGCCGCCACCGGTCGACCCTGCGCAGGCGCCGATGAAACTGCTGAACAACAACATTACCGGCAGGAAGCCCGGCCAGGTGTGGTATTCCTGGGTGGTAAAACCGGTGGTGGTGCCAATGGACACGGCCTGGAAAATACCGTGCAGTATGGCCCGTTCCGGATAGATGAAGACATCCATGTAGTACAGGTAACCGGAGGAGACCACCGCCACGGTCAGCAGGATGCCGAGGTAGGTCTGGAATTCGACATCGCGAAAATAGTTCGCCACGCTACGGGTACGCCAGGCGGTGAAGTGCAGGGCGAAATTCACCCCCGACAGGATCATGAACACAATCGCCACCGCCTCGACCAGGGGTTGGTTGTTGAAGTAACCCATGCTGGCGTCGTGGGTGGAAAAGCCGCCAATAGCGATGGTGGCGAAGCTGTGACCGACGGCATCGAACAGGTCCATGCCCGCCAGCCAGTAGGCCAGGGCGCAGGCGACGGTGAGGGCGAGATAGATATACCACAGGGCCTTGGCGGTCTCGGTGATGCGCGGTGTCAGCTTGCTGTCCTTCATTGGCCCCGGCGTCTCGGCCCGATACAACTGCATACCGCCGATACCCAGCATGGGCATAATGGCCACCGCGATAACGATGATGCCGATGCCCCCCAACCACTGTAATTGCTGACGATAGTAGAGAATGGACTTGGGCAGCTCGTCGAGGCCGGTGATCACCGTGGCGCCGGTGGTGGTCAGGCCCGACAGGGATTCAAAAATGGCGTCGGTGAACGACAGGTCCAGTTGCCGACTCATGAATAGCGGCACGGCGCCCACCAGGCCGAGCACGGTCCAGAATAGGGCAACAATCACAAAGCCGTCGCGCAGTCGAAATTCCTTACGATGTTTTCTTACCGGCAGCCACAACAGCAGGCCGGTGCCGACGGTGGCCAGGAAGGCCTCGATGAAATGGTTCAGCTCGGTATCCTGGTAGATGACCGACACCAGCATGGGGGGCAACAGGGTGCTGCTGAACACGATCAGGAACAGACCCAGGACGCGCTGTATGGCGAAGATCTGCATTATTAGAGGAAGGTGATCCCCACCTGGAACAGCCGTTCGACCTCCGCGATACGGGTCTTATCGACCAGGAACAGGATGACGTGGTCTTCGGATTCGATCACCGTGTCGTGGTGGGCGATGATCACCTCGCCGTTGCGCACAATGGCGCCGATGGTGGCGCCCTGCGGCAGTTTGAGGTCTTCGATACTGACCCCGACGACCTTGGAATTGGATTTGTCACCGTGGGCGATGGCCTCGATGGCCTCGGCGGCACCACGGCGCAGGGAATGTACCTTGACCACGTCACCGCGGCGGATATGGGTCAGCAGGCTACCGATGGTGGCCAGCTGGGGCGAGATGGCGATATCGATGTCGCCGCTCTGGATCAGGTCCACATAGGCCGGGCGATTGATCAGCGACATCACCTTGCGTGCACCGAGTCGTTTGGCGAGCATGGCCGACAGGATGTTGGCCTCGTCGTCATTGGTCAGGGCGCAGAACACGTCGGTGTTTTCGATGTTTTCTTCCAGCAGCAGCTCTTCGTCCGCTGCATCACCGAGCAACACGATGGTCTTTTCCAGTTCATTGGCGAGGGCGATCGAGCGCTTGGCGTTGTGGTCAATCAGCTTGACCTGGTAATCGTTTTCCAGTGCCCCGGCCAGGCGCCGACCGATATTGCCGCCGCCCGCCAGCATGATGCGCTTGTAGGGTTTGTCTTTTTCGCGCAACTCACTGATCACCGCCTTGATGTAGCCGGGGGCGGCGACGAAGAACACCTCGTCATCGGCCTCGATGACCGTGTTGCCCTTGGGCAGGATGGCCCGGTCGCGGCGAAAGATCGCCGCCACCCGGGTCTCGATACCGGGCATGTGCTTGCGCAGTTCCTGCAATTCATGTCCCACCAGTGGGCCGCCATAATAGGCCTTGACCCCCACCAGCTGTACCTGGCCATCGGCAAAGTCCAGTACCTGCAGGGCGCCGGGATACTGGATCAGGCGCTGGATATACTCGGTGATCAATTGCTCAGGGCTGATCAATACATCCACCGGCAGTGCGTCCTGTTTGAACAGTTCCGGGTGACGCAGGTAATCGATGGAACGGACCCGGGCGATCTTGGTCGGGGTGTGAAACACGGTATAGGCCACCTGGCAGGCGACCATATTGGTCTCATCGGAATCGGTCACGGCGATTAGCATGTCGGCATCTTCGGCGCCAGCCTGCTGCAAAATCGCCGGGTGGGAGGCCTGACCGACGACGCTATTGATATCGAGCCGGTCGCGCAACGCGCGCAGGGTCTTTTCGTTGTTGTCGATGACGGTGATGTCATTGGCTTCCGTAGACAGGTGGGCCGCCAGCGAACTGCCAACTTGCCCTGCACCGAGGATGATGATTTTCATTTATTGTTCTTATTCATAGTTGTTTAAAAACAGTTAACCGCAGGGGACGCAGAGAAAACACATTTAATATTAAAATATAAATTCTCTGCGATCTCTGCGATTTGATAATTATTCCTGGGTAATATTCTTCGGGTCGATGCCCAGGGCTCGCAGTTTACGATACAGGTGGGTACGTTCGATACCGGAGATTTGCGCCACCTTGCCGACGCTGCCATTGGTCTTGCGTAACTGGTGTTCAAAATAGGTCCGCTCAAACATATCACGCGCCTCGCGCAGCGGGCGGTCATAGTCTATCGGCAGGCTGGTGTGGGCCTGGATGGCCTGCTGTTGACTCAAACTGGTATCGACCTCTTCCAGGCTGATCTCTTCGCCGCTGCCGGTGATCAACAGGCGTTGCACCAGATTCATGAGTTCACGGATATTTCCTGGCCAATGGTAATTGCGCAGGCGGTTCTGCGCCGCCATGCTGAACTTGCGGTAAGGCAGTTTATCCTGCTCGACGAAGATCGCCACGTAATAATTCAATAACTCCGGCACATCCTCGCGGTGATCGCGCAAGGATGGCAGATTGATGGGTAAGACATTGAGCCGGTAATAAAGGTCGCTGCGGAATTTTTTTTTGGCGACCAGCTCATCCAGGTCGTGATGAGTGGCGCAGATGACCCGCGCCAGCAGGTTGACCGGGGTTTTGCCACCGAGTCGGGTAAAGACCTTGTTTTCGATGGTCGATGTCAGCCTCGCCTGAGAGGTGCTGTCGAGGGCATCGATATCGTTCAGTAGCAGGGTGCCATTGCCGACCTGCTCCAGAATACCCGGACTGACCTTGCCCGCTGTTTCGCTGCCAAACAACTCCTCGCCGATGCAGCCGGGGTCGAGGGAGGCGATATTGAGTTCCATAA
>JAHEDB010000005.1 GCA_024641465.1 Chromatiales bacterium
CGAGCATATCGAGCAGGCGGTGCAGGAGCTGGGTGATTTCCGTTTCGTCTTCCAGCCAGCGTGGTCTGTCCATGTTTATGCCTCGGCCAGGACCTCGGCCATAAAGTCCAGTTCGGCCTGCTGATAGACGGTCTTGCGGTGATGTTCCCACAGTTGCTGGATGCGTTCCTGATTGCATTGTTTGCGATCTACCAGCACGCGGGTTTGCAACTGGCCGCGGGGCTGAGCACTGGGTGTCTTGGCAAACACAAATTCATTGCTGATCAAGTCCATGTAGGGGCCGCACTTGCTGGTGGGCATGATGAACAGCAGTTGCAGGCCCAGGCTCTCGGTCAGATAGTTGATCACCTCGCGTGAGCGGGTCTCGTCCATTTTTGAAAAGGCCTCGTCGACCAGCACCATGCGTAAATGGGTATTGCCCTCGGCAAAGCGGAAGGCCGAGGTGATGGCGGCAGAGCGAATAATATAGGCCGGGGTTTCGAGCTGGCCGCCGGAGCCGGTGCCGTATTCACTCAAAGGGATCGGTTCCTTGCCTTCGACTTCCTTATATATCTCGTAGCGCCGGTAGTTGCGGTAGTCGGCGATACGTTGCAGGTCGCGCATGGCGCGTTGTTCATCCTCATCCAGCAACATGGCCAATAGTTCATTTAAAATCGTTTTGGATTTGGTACTGAGTTCGGCATTAAACAGTGTCACTTCGTCGCTCAGCACCGGGTTCTTTACCAGCTCTTCAAAGAAGCGGGCATAGTCGCGGTATTCCGGTATCCACTCACTGGCAAAGCGGAAGGTCTCGCGGTCGGCGCCAAAGCGGTGGTGTTGCAGTTCCTTGTTGAGTTGTTCGATCTGGCGCTTGCCTGCACTCAACGCCTGATAGATGGCGTGACACAGATGGGTGACGAAGGCGTTATTGAATGAGTCCTTCAATACGTTCAATTGCTGGTGTCGTTCGACCAGGATATTGTTTTTGAGCAGGTTGTAGATCCGATCCAGTTCGCGTTGCAGATCGCAGATCGACTGGAACAGACGGGCATCATACTCACCACTGAACTGAATATAGGAAATGGCGTCTGCCGGGCGGCAATGCTGGTTGTGTTGCTGGATCTCTTCGGCGGTCTTGCGTTCAAGTTGATGCAGTCTTTTTTCCAGCTCCTGCCGGTAGTTTTGACTGTGTTCGATATTGAGATCCTGCGCCTCCTGCTCGGCGGCGGCGAGGCGCGCGGCGAGGTCCAGATCGGGCCAGACCGCGGCGATGGCGTTGAGGGCGTCTTCACGGTATTCCAGCCGGGCGCTGTTTTGGTCCTGTCGTTCGGTGATTTTGCCGATTTGTTTATCGATGGAAGACAGTTCCTTGCGGATCTCGCCCAATTGCTGATTGAGTTCATCTTTCTGCGCGGAGAGTTTGTTCTGTTCATCTTTCAGGCGTTGCAGGTGTTGTTCCAGTTCGGTATGTGCCGACAGGTCCAGTTGCGTGAGCAGATTTTCGACCTTCTGATTTTCCCGGTGGGTGTTGAGAATACCGGCCAGGGTATCGGCATAGCGTGATGGGCGCAGCGCATCGACATTGCGCAGCAGGGCACCGGCCTGTTGCTGTTCGTCATTGGCCCGGTTCCAGTCGATCTCGATCTCTTGCAACTCAGCCTGCTTTGCCGCTAGCGCCCGTTCACGGGCAGCGGCGCCAAACACCAGATCGCTATCCGGCATATCACAACGCCACATGCTGTAATTGCCCGAGGCCATGCCATCTTCGGTAAGGCCGCGGCGGGTGGTGCGTAATTCGTCGGCCGAGCTGACGCGCTGTACCGAGCCATAACTGGCGATCAGGTAGGCGGCAGCCACGGCGTGGTTGAACTCCAGCACATGGATGATGGAGTTGGCGTGCAGGTCGAGCCGTTCGGCATCGCGGATCGCCTTGTCGCCCTGGATAATACGGGCCTTGTTGTCTCGTCCGGGCAGGCCACGCACGATGCGGATTGCCCTGGCCTCATATTCGGCTTCGACCAGGATCGAGAATCGCGCCCCACCCAGGTAGCCCTCGATGGCCTCCTGCCAGCGTGGGTCTTTGACCTCGACGTGGTCACACAGCACGCGCGGGTCGGCGGCGGGGCATTGCTGGCGAATGGCCTTGATGGCGCGTTCGACATGGCCGGGGTAAGACACCTGATTGGCGCCGAGGCGGTCGATCTCCTGCTGCTTCTGGCTGCGCTGTTCAACCAGGCGTTGATAGCGATTGCGCTGCTTGTGGACGAAGGCGGCGAGCTGGTCGCGCAGAGAGTCTGTTTCCCTTGCTTCATTCCAGTGCTGGTGCCAGCTGTTTTGTTTCTGCTGGATGCCACGCATCTGTTCGAGACGGCCTTCTACCATCGGCACCTGACCGGACAGATCACGTTGCACCAGGCTATGAATATCCTGTAGCGCCTCCTTGCCGGTTTCGATCACCGCTTTGGCCATGGCGCTGGTCTGTAAGATCGCCAGTTCGGGCAGGCCTTGCAGCAGTTCGGGTGCGATGAGGGCCTGTCGAATGTCACGACTGACCTGTACATTGCTGGAGAGGATCTGATCCTGCTCCAGTACGGCGCGGGCCTGTTCAACCAATTGCCCGTCGAGTTCATGTTTTTGTTTTTCGAGGGCATCCTTCTGGCGCAGGGCATCGACGCCTTGCCGCTGTGCCTCCAGGCTGATCAGTTGATCGCGGATCTGTTCAGAGCGTTGCTGGATATCCCGAATGGCGACTTCATTATCCTGCTGAGCCTGACGCTGTTCGCGCTGTTGTTGTTTAGTCCGCAGGTAGTCGCGCTGCTGTTGCTGATAGATGGCCTGGGCAAGGGTGTAATCGAGGGTGTTTAATTCGATCCACTGATCAATATAGGATTGTGAGTGGCGCTTGGCGCTGTCCAGTATCTTGATGGATTCAACCAGGCGGGCGGCATCGCCTTCCATGCTGTGGATGGTCTTTAACTGGGCAGATACCGAACGCACCGCCTCGCCCAGATCCTTCTGTTCGAGGATCTCATCGGCCACAAAGCGGTCGATGCTCTTGACGGGTTTATAGGCCATGAAGCGGGAAAAGGCCCGTGCCGCAGCGATGGCCTCGGCCTCGGGCACGGCATCGGCCTTGCCACGAAAGGCGGCATACAGGCGGCGCAGATAGGCCTTCTTGGTTTCGTATTTTTCAACGCGCCGTTTGCCGAACTCCTTGATCAGCAGGCTGTGTAATTCGGTCAGCGGGGTGACGTATTTGCCCGCCTTGTCCTCACGCACAAAATGCTCAAGCCTGAGCAGTTCACCACTGACAATAAAAAATTGCGCATCGTCCTGCCGGGCGATGCTGTGTTTCCCGGCGGTATCGAGCCAGGCGCGCACCGCAATGATCGCGCTAAAGGGCTCGCCGCTTTCACCGGCCGTCGGATGAAACATCGCCGCCAGATAACCATCGGTCGGTTCGAGGCGGGCATAACTGCCGTCATCACAGCCCAATATATAAGAGGCGAGAGTTCGGACGCGTTTGCCGCCGCGACCCCGCTGAGTGGTTTCATCCTGGCCGGGGTTGTACTGAAAAAGATTTTCATGCGCTGCCGTCATGATGGTCTGGATGGCATCGGCGGCGGTGGTCTTGCCGGAGCCGTTGCCGCCGGAAAACAGATTCACCGGGCCGAAGTCAAATTCCAGACTTGGGATGTTGCCCCAGTTGACGTAGACAAATTGCTTAAGAAACATCGGTCGCCTCAATCTCAACAGCATCGGACAAGCCATCCTGCATGGCAAGCAGGGCATCATCGGTGACAAAACTGACGATCATCGGATGGATACGCAGCCAGGCCTCGGCGACATCGATGTCTTCATCCTGACGAAATTTGATGAGTCGCAATTGTTGCAGACGATTAAAGATTCGCCGCCGCTCCGTCACCTTGTCGGGCAGGGAACGTCCCAGCAGATTCTTCATCGCAATACTCAAGGACTCCATGGATTCGGAGACAAAACCTGCATCATCCAACTGGCCTTCGCGCAGGGCCTTGTCATATTGCAGACGCAACACCAGCAGCAGCGCTACCTCATCCTGTCGCAGACGCGCGCGCAGGCTGCCGGCAAAGGCATTGTGCTCGCTATCTTCCATGCCCGGCACATTGGCGCCGGGAGGATACAGTCGCAGATAGGCGAAGCGTGGATCATGGAATACCGTTACGCCCATCAGTTGCAGATATTCTTCAATCAGTGGCTGGATACGCAGATAACGATCATAGAGCTGTTGCTCGATCTGGTTTTCTGCACGGCACAGCACGCCGTAGTTGAGCAGGCGCAGGCATAGTTCACGAAACTCATCCAGCTCAAGGCCCTTGCGCTCAAGCTCCTCCAACAGGCTCTCGGTCAGCATCTTATACGCGCTCCATTAATTCAATCGTGAATTCATCGGTCTGTTCAAAATATTCGGTCCGCACCCGGTTTGGCGTCGGGCTGATCTTAAAACTAAACTCGCTGGAATCGGCGGAGCCAAGCTCGATGATATGCGCACTCATCAGTAGTTCTCTGGCATTGCTAATGGGCAGGTTCTGACTGTGGATGCGATGTCCGTCACTCAGGGCGCGAATTACATAGTCGCGCTGGCGTCGGCTGTTAAAGGTAAAGGCCAGGTCAACGGCGGTCTGTACAAACATCGCCTTGCGGTCATCATGATCATTATCATGATGTTCCTCCAGGGCGCTGTTGACATGCCGCTGTTTGCGTTCTGCATGGAGTCGCAGGCTGTCGGGATCGACAAAACCAATATTTAGAGAAGATACGGCCCTGCCGACAGCACGGAGTGCGGCCTGCTGTTTTTCATCCGGGCTCTGCTTGAATTGTTCGCACAGTGTATGCAACTGATTCTGTGCCCCGGCACTGGTATAACTTAACTGGCGCATGATGATGTCGGCGCGACGGGTAAAACTGTTCAATGCCTGGCGCAGGGCCGGCAACATGATCGCCGAGGCATTGTGCATGCGCGTATCGATGCCATCGAGGATGGTCAGAAATACCGAATGCTGTTTGTCTTCGATCAGCTCAGGTGCTGCGCGACGTAAATCCTTTTCGGCCTGGGTCTTGAATTCCTTGCGCTTACGTTTGGCCTTGCCAATCAGCTCACTGATCTCATCACGATATTTTTCAACCGAGTCGGCGGACAGACGTATCGCCAGGTCCGGCATAAAACGGTTTTCCATAAAATCAAAAAATTCATCCGAGGCGCGCTGCACCACCTGTTGCGATTCGACCTCTTTGACCAACTGGCGCTTGCGCTCATCCAGTTCGGCAATCACGTCGGAGAAATCGGCGATGATCCGTTCCGAATATTCGAAGGCGTCGAGCAGATCATAGACCTCACCTTTATCGAGAAAGGATTGCAGGGCGTTACGGGTGTTGCGTGTATTGCGATGCCGGGTGCGAAACTTGCCACCCGAGGCCTCGACCATCGGCTGGGTAAACAGTCGGCCATGGCGGGTAAAGGCATAGGTGCTGTGCAGGGTCGCCTCATCCATCTGCCGTTCCAGCCAGCCGTGTTCCAGCAGCTGGTTGAGGATCCAGTTGGCCTGCTCGCGCTGCGAACGCACGGGTGCGGCAAATTCATCGGCCTCGTCCTCATCAAACACCGGACTGCGGGCGATCGCCTCTTCGAGGATTTCGATGATCTGATCACGGTTAAAGCTGCGGCTGTAATCTGCCAGTGAACTGTACAGGCGGGCGTAAAAGGTGCGCAGACAATCCAGCACCTGGCCGCGATATTTACTGTTCAGGGGCTTAAAAAAGTATTGTCTTTCTTCAGCAAAAAACACTATGGATAGTGACCCCAAACACATGACTGGCGAGCAAGAGCGGCAAGTGGACCGGCTGAACAATAAAAAAATGGCGCGCCCGACAGGAGTCGAACCTGTGACCTTTGCCTTCGGAGGGCAACACTCTATCCAACTGAGCTACGGGCGCTTTTAATTCTGAGCCCGTGATTCTATCAGAGTTTAAAAATTCACAGCACCTGTCGATAACCTATTTGTCGGTTATTTTCCATAAATCGGGTAATGTCTTATGGCCGTGATACATACCAAACCCCCAGCAAGGCACGTTATTGTGGCCGGCATACTGCTCTTGGGCTGGTTGCTGGGGACGGCCTACGGTTTTTGGTGGTTCCAATTCAAGGACTTACGGCCTTTTTCCAGGGTAAGCGCTAATAAAAATACCTTTTTCGATGGTGAAAGGCTGCGTGTACACCTTGAGCGAGCGCTTGTGAAAAATAAAGCTGTGCTCAGTTCGGACGATAACAGCACTACTACCCTGGTGCACTTCTGGGACCCGGCCTGTGCCTGTAGCCGCTTCAATGAGCTCCATGTCCGGCAGTTAATTGTGGAATACCAGAAACGCGGTATCCGGTTTCTGGTTCTGGCCAGGGCGGATGCCTTTAGCGATCGGGCGACACTCCAAACAAAGGCCCGGGCAATTTTTGGCGATGTCGAGGTGATGCTGACCAGCGATGTGGGACTGAATAAAAACATCCCCTCCAGTCCGGCGGCCATCATCCTCGATAGCAAGCAACAGCTGGCCTATTTCGGACCCTATAGTGAAGGGGCGGTTTGTAGCATCGGTACAGGCAAGTTTGTCGAACGAATTCTGGATGGGGTATTGGCGGGCAATAACCCGCAGTTTATCAATACCCTGGCCTACGGGTGTTTTTGTGACTGGCAAAAACATGGCTAGGGCAAGATCAGTTAGCGGATTAATTTAAGTGAAAAGTGCGTGAATAATAGAGAGGCGTTAACAATGCAATCGGTGCTAAAACCAAACCAGACAGATGCGAATAACAGTGTCAATTTTCGTACCCTGATACAACAGCAAGGCGATGCGGATCGCCTGATGACCGGCGTGATCTGGTTCCTGATGGTGATCTCATTTGCCATGTCATTCTGGTATGACACCCTGATGGCCTCCCTGTTGATCGGTCTGCCGGCTGTCGCCGTGCCGACGTTTATGACCCTGACCCTGGCCGGTACGCGCCTCAGTCGCATCGCGGTGGGTGCGGCCTTCATGATCTTTTCGGCGTTGATGATCCATCAGTCGCACGGCATGATCGAGTTTCATTTTGGTATTTTCGTCCTACTTGCCTTCCTCTTGCAGTATCGCGACTGGTTGCCTGTCATTACCTCGGCGGCGCTGATTGCCGTGCACCACATTGCCTTCTATGTGATGCAGGAAATGGCCATGCCGGTGTATGTCCTGCCCAGGACCAATGGCATGGATGGCTTCTGGATCATCATTCTGCATGCGGTGTTCGTGGTGTTTGAAACGGCGTTGCTGGTCTATATGGCCGTGAAGGGTGAGAAGGAGGTCCGCCAGCAGGAATCCATGATGAATGATATGAACGAGATGGTGGCCTCGCAGGAACAAATGATCGTACAGGCGCAGAATGTTTCCTCGAACCTGCTTAACGCCTCTCAGGAAATCACCCAATCAGCAGAAAAACTGAGTCAGGGCGCCTCGGAACAGGCCGCCAGTGTCGAAGAAACCAGCGCCTCGCTGGAACAAATGGTCGCCACCGTCGATCAAAACAGCGAAAACGCCCGCCAGACCAATGATATGGCAAGGCAGGCATCACAACAGGCGACCGACAGTGGCGCGGCGGTCAAGAGTACCGTCGCGGCGATGGAGCAGATTACCAAGCGCATCGGCATCATTGAGGATATTGCCTACAAGACCAATCTGCTGGCGCTGAATGCCGCGATTGAGGCGGCGCGGGCCGGTGAACACGGCAAGGGTTTTGCGGTGGTGGCCGATGAAGTGCGTAAACTGGCCGAGCGTTCCCAGCAGGCGGCGCAGGATATCGTGTCGGTATCCCATGAAAGCCTGGCCGTGGCGACGCAGGCCGGTCAGATGCTGGAGATGATGGTGCCGAATATCCAGAAAACCGCCACCCTGGTGAGCGAGATTGCCGCCGCCTCGGAGGAACAACGCACCGGCCTCGGCCAGGTGAATCTGGCCGTGGGGCAACTGGATTCGGTGGCGCAACAGAATGCCGCCTCTTCTGAAGAAATGGCGGCCACGGCTGAGAATATGCGTCAGCAGGTGGATGAATTGCAGGGGCTCATGCAGGCCCTGGCCAGTAACCAGCAGGAAGAGCCGGAGCAGGAGAGTGATGCGGCGTAATGACGTGCTGTATCGATTTAGCCAAAAAGGCCGCAATAAGCGGCCTTTTTATTTCCCCGCCAGGATAAATAGCCGGTCAGGCCCTGCATACGGTTTTTTCAGGTCAACGATGTGGGTATAATTAGCGCCGTTTTGCTGGGCGTGAGCCGATCCCACGGCTACCGGTTCCTGCCATGGGCCAGTCCAGCCGGGTTTTCAATTTAAGAGGTAGCAATTGTGAGTCAAGAAGATAGCGTAATCGTACGTAATTTGTGGCGTGTCTCGGCAGCCCTGTTTGTGTTGATGCTGGTAATCGTTGTTACCGCACGCAGTGTATCCGCCGCTGAAGACAAGATGGACCCGCGCGTTGCCGCGAGCATCAATGAGCGTCTCGCGCCACTGGGCCAGGTTCGCACGGGTAAGATCGAAGCAACGGCCTCCGCCAGTGCCGGTAAGGCCGATGCCAAGGGCGCCTTTCAGGCCAACTGTTTTGCCTGTCATGGCACCGGCGCCGCCGGCGCACCGAAGCTGGGCGACAAGGCCGCCTGGAAGGCCCGTATCGCGCAGGGCAAACCGACCCTGTACGGTCACGCCATCAAGGGTTTCAAAGGCATGCCACCCAAGGGCGGCAGCAGCCTGGATGACGACACGGTCAAGGCCATCGTGGATTACATGGTGTCACAGGGTAAATAGAGATAAAACCTGAACCACCAAGTCACCAAGGTAAGATAAAAATATTAACTTGGTGACTTGCTAGTGAAAGGGATTTAAGAGGCTGCTTCGGCAGCCTTTTTTATTAGCCTTCGGCCAGCAGCCCGCGCAGGGCGGCGAGGTGTGATTTGCCCCGTTGCTGGCTTTCTTCTTTATTAACTTCGATACCCACACCCTGCCATTGTAGGTCATCTTTGGGTAGCTCCTGCAGGAAACGGCTCGGTTCACAATCGGTGGTATCGCCATAACGCTTGCGCTGGGCGGCGAGGGACAGGGTGAGGGTCTGTTGGGCGCGGGTGATGCCGACATAGGCGAGGCGGCGTTCTTCTTCGATGGTGTCTTCCTCGATACTGGTGCGATGCGGTAACAACTCTTCTTCCATACCGACCAGAAAGACATGTGGGAACTCCAGGCCCTTGGCGGCGTGCAGGGTCATCAGACTGACGCAATCACCCTTCTCCTCGTCATCGCGATCGAGGATATCCAGCAGGGTCAGCTTGTTGACCAGGTCCGCCAGCTTGGCCTCGGTATCTTTTGCGTGCATGCGCTCCAGCCAGGTAATGAGCTCGCGGATATTGTCCATCTTGCGGGTGGCGATGATCTCATCCTTGCAGGTATCGAGCAGATAGGTCTCATAGCGGATGTCATTGATCAGTGTCTTCACCGCCTCAACGGGATGAATGTTTTCCGCATGGTGCGCCATGCTCACCACCCAGTTGGCAAAGGCATGCAGGTTTTGATAGGCGCGCTCACTCATGTGTTGTTGCAGGCCGATCTCAAAACACGAGGTGAACAGGCTGTTGCCGCGTTCATGACTGTAATTGGCGAGTTTTTCCAGCGTGCCGGGACCGACCTCTCGACGCGGGGTATTGATGATCCGCACGAAGGCATTGTCATCATCGGGATTGGACAGCAGCCGCAGGTAGGCCATCAGGTCCTTGATCTCGGTGTAGGCAAAAAATGAAATGCCGCCGCTCAGGTAATAGGGGATCTGGTTCTGCCGCAGCAGACGTTCAAACAGACGTGACTGATGGTTGCCGCGATACAGAATCGCATAATCTTTATATTTGTTGTTACAGCGAAAACGGTGGTGCATGAGTTCATGCACGATCTGCTCAGCCTCCAGTTCATCGGTCTGACAGCGGATCACGCGGATCGGATCGCCATAACCGAGATCACTCCACAGGCGTTTTTCAAACACGTGGGGATTGTTGCCGATCAGGGCATTGGCGGCCTTGAGGATGCGGCCGCTGGAACGATAGTTCTGTTCCAGTTTGATGACCTTGAGGCGCGGGAAGTCGGTATTCAATAGGGCCAGGTTTTCCGGGTTGGCGCCACGCCAGGAATAGATCGATTGATCATCATCGCCCACCGCCGTCAGTGCACCACGTACTCCAACGAGCTGTTTGACCAGTTCGTACTGGGTGGTATTGGTGTCCTGATATTCATCAACCAGCAGATAGCGGATACGCCCCTGCCACTTTTCAAGGATATCGGGATGCTCACGGAACAGCATCACCGGTAGCATGATCAGATCGTCGAAGTCGACGGCGTTATAGGTACGCAGGTGATGGTTGTAGGCCAGATACATGCGTGCCGCGGCATGGTCGTGGGGGTCGGCGGCCTGCGCGGCGGCCTGTTCGGGCAGGACAAAGGAATTCTTCCAGCCCGAGATGCGCCATTGCATCTGTTCCGCCTGGTCGCCGTGATCGCCAAAGGCCTTGCGCATTAATTCTTTGATGAGATTCAGCGCATCGGCACTGTCATAAATGGAAAACCCGCTCTTCAGGGCCAGGGCCTTCAGCTCGCAGCGGATAATATCCAGGCCGAGGGTGTGAAAGGTCGAGACCCGCAGCCCCGTCATATTTTTTTTGCCGAGCAGCTGGCCGACCCGTGCCTTCATTTCCCGCGAGGCCTTGTTGGTAAAGGTCACCGCGGCGATATGGCGCGGGTCGATATTACAATCGGTGATCAGGTAGGCGATTTTCTGGGTGATAACGCGGGTCTTGCCGCTACCGGCCCCGGCCAATACCAGTAATGGGCCATCCAGATAGCGAACAGCGGCCTTTTGTGCGGGATTTAGCTGATTTGACATAGTGTTGCATTGTAGGGGGCCGAGGGATCGACGTCGAGATTGACTTTCGGGCAGGCCTGGTCATGGCGAAGGGGCCATTACCAGGCAGGGACGGTGGTTACCTATATATCGTCGTCGTCTTCATCGTCCAGCACAATATTATATTTGGCGGCCAGGCGCAGGCGGTCATCCCATTTTTCGATGGCAAATTCCAGACAGCTGGTTTCCTGATTCATGCGGCCCATTTTTTCAATGGTGTAATTATCGATCTGGTAGATCAACCATTTAGACGTGATTGGGTGTTCGGGGGCGAGCAACGACCAGGAGTAGTCTTTCAGACCTCTCTGGGCCTCGAGCAGCATCTCCATGAAGATCCGGGCGACGCTGTCATTGATCTGACCGCGCCAGCCGGGTTCCCCCGCCGCCCGATAAAAGGTGTCGATGAGTTCGGTGAGGGCTTCTTTTGCATCAACGTCAACAAACATGTTTTAACCTGTCCTTGCCGTCTTAGTGAAGGGTAGTAATCGACGCATTATACTCGATTTCAGGGGCGTTCAGCACAACTTAACGCGAGTCGCAGTCCGGTAACTTTCGTGCCTGGCGGTGTGAAAATCGATATTGAGTGGAATAAATGCCGTTTTGCACCGCTTGGCCCTGTAGGGTATTTCTTACAGGGCTTTCGGATACGGCTGACAGCATCGAAAGTCGCAGTCGCCTTAAGATATCTCTCAGGACATACCAGGGAGTTTACAAATCAAGCGAGGGTGTGAGTCGGTAAAGCAAGAGGGGGCTGCGATGGAAGTCAAACGACATGGTGAACAGGGATGGGTTCTACAGCGTAGTAACCGATTGTTCAGGGAAGGAGGCGACTGGTTTTTTGCCGTGCGCCACGGGGTAGATCAAGGACCGTATACCAATGAAATGGAAGCCAGGCTGGCTCTGAGGGAGTTCATTGAAGAACAACTGCAGTTTGAGTATCGCTTGACTGCGGAGTTGTGAGTTTGATTTTTTATGCGTTGCTTGGCACAAGGATGTGCCTCTTTTTTCGATAATCCTCTGCTATTCTTTAAACTGGCCATTCAGGCCGTTGATACATATTTAACGAGATATTTAGTCAAGTACTTTGGCCGGTCGGCCGATATGTCTTTATGTAAAGTAGGTGAATGCCCCGGGGCTGAAAAAGTTTTGCAGTCAGGCAGCCGAGTCATTTAGAATCCCGCAGCATAGTGATACCGGTGCTAGACTTGTGTAGTGCTCACTGGTTTTTTGAAGAACAAGGTCATATGAAGTCGAAGAGATTTGGTGAAGAAGGTCCGGTGCCGTATCGTACGGAGCGGATATACAACGTAGGTGGTGAGTGGTTCTTTTCGATCCGAAAGGGCGCCGATCACGGCCCGTTCAAGAGCGAAGAAGAGGCCAAGGCCGCCATGGTGGAGTTTATCAGCGATCAGCTGCTGATCGAAAATCTGCCGCACACCAAGCCCGAGTCAAAATAATCTGTCTAATACAGATGCTTTCCATTGGCTATATTCTGGCCAGACGATAAAATGCCCCGTTTATTGAAGAATGCAACTGCGTTGCAGGCAGGTTGGGATGTTTTTCCAGGATCGTTTTGATGTCATTGTAGTGGGGGGGGGGCATGCCGGGACCGAGGCGGCGCTGGCGGCTGCCCGTATGGGCTGCAAGACCTTGCTGCTGACCCACAACATCGAGACCCTGGGCCAGATGAGCTGTAACCCGGCCATCGGCGGTATCGGCAAGGGCCACCTGGTCAAAGAGGTCGATGCCCTGGGTGGCCTGATGGCCCATGCCATTGACCTGGGCGGGATCCAGTTTCGTACCCTCAATGCCAGCAAGGGTCCCGCCGTACGGGCGACCCGCGCCCAGGCCGATCGCGCCCTGTATAAGCAGGTTGTCCGCAGTGTCCTCGAAAATACCCCTAATCTGACCTTGTTCCAGCAGGCCGTGGTGGATCTGATCGTCGATAATGACCGGGTCGCCGGGGTAGTGACCAAGATGGGCCTGAAGTTTTCGGCCCCGAGTATCGTGTTGACGGTGGGGACCTTCCTCGGTGGCCGCATCCATATCGGCCTTGAAAATTATGAAGGAGGCAGAGCTGGCGATCCCCCAGCCAATGCCCTGTCACGCCGCCTGCGTGATCTGCCCTTCAATGTGGATCGCCTCAAGACCGGCACCCCGCCGCGGATCGACGGCAAGACCATCGACTTCAGCGTGATGCAACCCCAGCCCGGTGATGAGCCGGTACCGGTGTTCTCTTTCATCGGCAAGGCCGAACAGCATCCCCGACAGGTCCCCTGCCACATCACCTACACCAATGAGCAGACCCACGACATTATTCGTGGCGGCCTCGACCGCTCACCTATGTACAGTGGTGTGATAGAGGGCATCGGACCACGCTACTGTCCGTCGATTGAAGATAAGGTGGTGCGTTTCTCGGAACGTAACGCCCATCAGATCTTCGTCGAGCCGGAAGGGCTGACGACCACGGAGGTCTACCCCAATGGTATCTCCACCAGCCTGCCGTTTGATGTGCAGCTGGCCCTGGTGCAGTCGATCAAGGGCTTTGAAAAGGCCCATATCACCCGTCCCGGCTATGCCATCGAGTATGATTTTTTTGACCCAAGGGACCTGAAACCCTCACTGGAAACCAAACACATGCCCGGCCTGTTTTTTGCCGGACAGATCAACGGCACCACGGGCTATGAAGAGGCTGCGGCGCAAGGGTTGCTGGCGGGTTTAAACGCGGCCCGGCAAGTCCAGCAAAAAGACGCCTGGTCACCGCGCCGTGATGAGGCCTATCTTGGCGTGCTGGTGGATGATCTGATCACCCGCGGCACCCTCGAACCTTACCGTATGTTCACCAGCCGGGCCGAATATCGCCTGATGCTGAGGGAGGACAATGCCGATCTGCGTCTGACCGAGAGGGGGCGAGAACTGGGCCTGGTGGATGATGTCCGCTGGACGGCCTTCGAGGCAAAGCGCGAGGCGATCATCGGCGAACAGCAACGCTTGCGCGATACCTGGGTGCGACCCGGTAACGGGTTGGACGAACACCTCAACAGGATGTTGGGCAAATCCCTCAGTCGGGAGACACGGGCTCTGGAATTGCTGCGTCGGCCCGAGGTCGATTATCTCAGCCTGACACAATTACCGGGTGTGGGCCCGGCGGTAAGTGACCCGACCGTGGCGGAGCAAATCGATATCCAGGCCAAGTATTCCGGTTATATCGAACGGCAGGAGGATGAAATTGCCCGTCAGCGCCGTCATGAGGAGACAACATTAACCGATGCGATCGATTATGATCGTGTCTCGGGATTGTCGACCGAGGTACGGGAAAAACTCCTGCGAGTCAGACCTGCTACAATAGGCCAGGCGGCACGCATCCCCGGTGTGACGCCAGCAGCGATTTCACTCTTGCTGGTGCATCTGAAGAAAAACAGGCAGTCGAATAAGTCACAAAGTGCCTAGTTTCACCGCACTGGCAAACATAATAAAGGAGACGGCAAATGACACGTATGATGGTTTTATTCTTAGCTCTGATGTTCGCGACACCCGGTGTGTGGGCGGCAGACAATGGACTGATCAACAAGAAGAGTCCCTACTCCGTTAAAAAGACCCTTAACCGACTGGAGAAGATCCTGCGCAGCAAGGGTATCGTTATCGTCAAGCGTTGGAGCCATGACGAGGGTGGCAAAAAGGTCGGTATCCCCCTGCGCCCTACCGAATTGCTGATCTTCGGCAACCCCAAGCTGGGCACCCACTTTTTCACCAGCAAGCAGACCGCCGGTATCGACCTGCCGTTAAAGGCACTGGCCTGGCAGGACGAAAGCGGTCAGGTCTGGCTGACATACAATGATCCGCAATACATCGCCAATCGTCATGGCATTGATAACCGCGATGAGATTGTCAAGAAAATGACCGCCGCCCTCGATGGCATGACCAACGCGGCTATCGCCAACAAGTAAGCGAACAGTGTGTCGGGGGAACAGCAACTTGCACTGAGGCTTAGCCAGGGTCTCCTGGCCTTGGGCCTCGAGTTGCCCCCCGACGTACAGCAACAACTGCTGCGCTTTATCCAGCTCCTGGCCAAATGGAACAAGGCCTACAACCTCACCGCCATCCGGGATCCGGACGAGATGGTCACCAAGCACCTGCTCGATAGCCTGGCGATCCTGCCTTATGTGACCGGCGGCGAGGTCATCGACATCGGCACCGGCCCCGGACTGCCGGGTATCCCCCTTGCATTAGTCAGGCCAAATGGGCATTTTACCCTGCTGGACAGCAATTCGAAAAAGACCCGATTTATTACCCAGGCGGTGATGGAGCTAGGGATCCAGAATGTGGCTGTGGTACAGTCAAGGGCCGAGGCATACCAGCCCCCCCATCCGTACGATGTGGTGATCGCGCGGGCCTTTGCCGGGATCAAGGAGTTGCTGCATTGGGTTCGGCATTTATGCAAACCGGGCACCCGGGTGATCGCCATGAAGGGGCAATATCCCGAGGGTGAAATGGAGGCGTGGCCGGCCGGTTTCAGGTGTGAATCTGTACAAAAAATTACTGTACCGGGTTTGCAGGCCGAGCGTCATGTCGTACTCATCCGTTATGAAAATGATAAATAACTCGTACCAAACAGTTTTCTGGAGAGGACCAGCATGGGCATGATTATCGCAATCGCAAATCAAAAGGGTGGCGTTGGCAAGACCACCACCTGCATCAATCTGGCGGCCTCACTCTCGGCCACCAAGCGTCGCGTGTTGCTGGTGGATATGGATCCGCAGGGCAATGCCACCATGGGCAGCGGGGTGGAAAAGCACCAGGTCAATCTGACCAGCTGCAATGTCCTGCTCGGTGAGGCCACGGTCGATGAGGCCATGCTTCGCCCCGAAAATGCCGAGTATGATTTGTTGCCCGCCAATGGCGACCTGACCGCCGCCGAGGTAGCGCTGATCGAGATGCAGCAGCGTGAAAGCCGCCTGCGTAACGCCCTCGCACTGGTTAGTGATCGCTATGACTATATCCTGGTGGATTGCCCGCCCTCGCTCAACATGCTGACCCTCAATGCCCTGGTCGCGGCGCGATCAGTCATGATCCCCATGCAGTGTGAATACTATGCCCTGGAGGGCTTGTCGGCCCTGCTCAATACCGTGGAAAAGGTCAAGCAGACCGTCAATCCCGACCTCAAGGTCGAGGGCCTGCTGCGCACCATGTTTGATCCGCGTAATAATCTGGCCAACGATGTCTCTGGCCAGTTGCTGGTGCACTTTCCCAATCAGGTCTACCGCACCATTATCCCGCGCAATGTGCGCCTGGCCGAGGCACCGAGTCACGGCATGCCGGTGCTCAAATATGATCGCGCCTCCAGCGGGGCGGTGGCCTATCTGGCTCTGGCTGGCGAATTGTTGCGACGGCATGAAAGCGTGGCGACCGCCGCCAGCGCCTGAGATAAACGGATAAAGGAACGACCATGTCGATGAAAAAACCAGGGCTTGGCCGCGGGCTGGATGCATTATTGGGGACCGGCTCCACGCATAGCGACTCAGCCCCCAGGGCTGGCGAACCAAAAGATATCCTCAAGAACCTGCCCGTCGATGTGCTACAGCGTGGGCGCTATCAGCCGCGCCAGGATTTTGAACCCACGTCCCTGCAGGAACTGGCCGATTCCATCAGAGCCCAAGGGGTGGTGCAACCCATCGTGGTGCGGCCCCTGGCGGCCCAGCCCGGCCGCTTTGAAATCATCGCCGGGGAGCGTCGCTGGCGCGCCACCCAGCTGGCGGGCCTGCACGAGATCCCCGTGGTTATTCGTGACGTGTCCGACCAGGCCGCCATGGCCATGGCGCTGATCGAAAATATCCAGCGTGAGAATCTCAATCCTGTCGAAGAGGCCGTTGCCCTGCAACGCCTGATCGAGGAGTTTGCGCTGACGCACTCCCAGGCGGCCGAGGCCGTGGGCCGGTCCCGTGCAGCGGTTACCAACATGCTGCGATTGTTGTCTCTTTCGGAAGAGGCCAAGCGACTGCTCGAAAAAGGCGAACTGGAAATGGGCCATGCCCGTGCCTTGCTGGCACTGGAACTGTCGCTCCAGACCCAGACTGCCCGACAAGTGGTGTCACGGGGCCTGTCGGTGCGGGAAACCGAGCAACTGGTGCGTAAGCTACTCAAACCGAAGGAACCCGATTATAACCTTGCAGGTAAGAATCACCTCGACCCTGACACCCGCCAGTTGCAAGAGCAATTATCGGAAAAACTGGGGGCCCAGGTACAGTTCCAGCACACGGCCAAAGGTAAGGGCAAACTGGTGATTTCTTATAATAATCTCGATGAACTCGACGGCATCCTGCAGCATATTAAATAGGCGCGCCCTAAAGTCTCCGTGTGTACAAAAGTAAAGGGGGTCACCTGAATCAGTGTGACCCCCTTTAACGTCATGCCGACGTTTAGCGTGGCATCGTTCGGGTAGCGGCCGGATTTACACTGAATGGCGCCGGCCTTGCGCGCATATACGCCGCAAAGTGATTGTCAAAGTTCCGGTTGATGGCCTCCAGAGCCTTTGCGTTGTTGCGGTATTTCGACTGTAGCTGGGTTTTCAGATTGAGTTTTATCCGATCAGCCTCGGCCTGGTTCTTGGCCGATTTCAGCATGCGATCAAGTTCCGCCTTCGCGCGCCTTTCTGCGTCCGGAGTAACTCTGCCCGCCTTGGCTTTGCTGCGCAGATCCTTGATTTGAGTGGCCTGCGACTTGAGTAGTTTCACTTGCTGGGCATATGGGCCCTTGGACTTGTTGATGGAACTTGTCTTCAACTTAGCCGTATCGGGCACAATCAGCAGGTTTCGCATCGCCGGTGACAAGGCAATGGCTTTGCCCGCTGTACTGGCGGAACCATTGGCGGCACGTAATTCATTGAGTGCTGTCTGGGTGTGTAAGCGGTGGGCTTTGATCATGGCATCATGTATCCGCTTTGCTTTGTCTGTGTCGCCGATTACGCGACTCATATGCCGGTCAATACCACGGATGGTTGCGAGTGCCTCATTGGTGACTTCCTGGTGCATCTGTTCAACGACCTGTGTCATCGCCACGGTCAGTCGTTCCATTGATTCATTTACCAACGAGGTTGGATCGAAAATACGCTCCGGATGGCGTGTCAGATCGACAAGCATTTCCTCAAGTTGGCGCAATGGGCTCATTATCGATGTCTCGCCAATTCGAATGGCAGCCCCCAGATGGCGTCCGGCCTGTTCCTTGGCAAGCTGGGCGGCACTCAGGATTTGGTTTATAGCCTGATCTTGTAATGTGGTCCGTATCTGAGCCATGGTCTGCGCGCCCCGATGTAGTTCAGCCTCCAGTTGATGAAGATCGACCGCGGGCGACTGGCTGTACGGTGTTGCCGTAGCTTGTTGCGTCTGGATTTTTGGTTGGACTTTCGCGGCGGAGGCCGGGCTGCCTGCGGCGCCCATCTGTCTGGCTGGAGTGCGGGCGGCCTGTAAAGGCGTGTTGGCGAGGCGTTGCGCCTCGTTTACCATATCGTTTAATTGCCCCACTAGAGTGCGAGTATTGCGTTCTATCGATGAGGCACTTTGGTCGACAATCTGACGGGCGGCGGTAATCGTTTCATTTAACATCCGCGACATGCTTGAGACCATGGTCTGAACTGTGCGAATGATCGAATTAACGGTTTCAATCGTCTGGCAGACGGCGACGCTTACGCCGCCGCTAAAAAAGGCCCCAATGGCATCCCCTACATCATCCATACAGCCGGCATAGGCCAGAGGTACACCCGTGCCCAGTGTAAGGGTCATCGCGTAAAAGGTGACGGCCAGCATTCTCATGGGTGAACTTCGTCCGGGCTTTACCCGCGCGGTGGGTTTGCGGCTTCCCCCAAGCAATTTTGTCAGTTTATTCATTATAATCTCCTTATATCAGTTTTCAGTTTATGCCATTGATGTGTGCAGCTTATGCTATGTCGTTCAAACCCGGGAAGAGGTTTACTGATATTGGTCATTTCGAGTAAAAATATAAGATGAGATTTGCCTGAACAGTGCAGAGAAGCGGCGATGGCGGAGGGACCTGGCAGGAAGGTATGTCACTTCACGACAGAACCGACAGCAAATAAGTAAATGCTTATATATAACAGTAACTTGCCGATATTGCCATGATTGGGTGTCATCTGCCACTCAACTTGTTTATACCCCTATTTGATAATTGATCCGGCTGGCCTGAGTCTATATACTTGCGCCCGCTTGTTAGCCGTCTGCCGCGGCGTTTCGACACCATTTGCTGATAATTTCTGACAATATGGCCTTTACCACCCACAGCCTGCGGCACGCCGTCTACCGGCTCGTTCTGGTTCAGTTTATCCTGATAATGATCAGTGTCATTTATTTTCAGCTGAAGCACGGACAAGATTTCGCGCTGGCAGCGCTGTATGGCGGTGCCACCACGCTCATCACCACCCTTGTGAGTGCATGGCGTATTACGGTCGCGACCCGCACCAGGGGCGGCGCGACCGGGCAGGATGCGGTACCCGGCGTGGCCGAGTTATATAAAACGGCCGTTTTTCGTCTGCTGATGACGATAGCGCTACTGGCCATCGGACTGGGTGGCCTGCATCTACAACCGATGGCCTTGATCATCGGCTTTGTAGCCGGGACCCTGGGACATTTTGTGGTCCCGACGCAGCCGCACCGGGCCTGATTTATTCAGGCCCCGCGACAACTGGTTTCTTTTAAAAAATTTGGGTTTGTATTGAACAATGGCTAGCGAGACTGTTACCTCTACCGGATATATCAAGCATCACTTACAAAACATGACGTTCGGCAAGCACCCCGATGGTCATTGGGGACTGGCGCATAGCGTCAATGAGGCCAAGGAAATGGGTTTCTGGGCGATCCATGTCGATACCATGTTTTGGTCCATCCTGCTCGGGGTCTTGTTCCTGTGGCTGTTCCGCAAGGCGGCCAAACAGGCCACCTCGGGTCAGCCCAGTGGCGTGCTGAATTTCGCCGAGTGGATTGTTGAATTCATCGACAGCAGCGTGCGCGGCTCATTTACCTCGAAAAACAATCTGGTTGCACCTCTGGCGCTGACCGTATTCGTGTGGGTCTTCCTGATGAACTTTATGGATCTGGTGCCGGTGGACTGGTTGCCGTCGCTGGCCGGTTGGGTTGGGGCGAGCATGTTCGGCGCCGACCCCCATCATGTCTATTTCCGGGTGGTCTCGACCACCGATCCCAACGCCACCATCGGCATGTCGCTGGCGGTATTCGGTCTGATGCTTTTCTATAGCATCAAGATCAAGGGCATCGGTGGCTTTACCGCCGAACTGACCATGCACCCGTTCCATTCGCACAACAAGCTGGTGCAGCTGATCTTTATCCCGATCAACTTTTTCCTTGAGTTCGTTTCGTTGATCGCTAAGCCGATTTCACTGGCCCTGCGACTGTTCGGCAATATGTATGCCGGTGAAATGATCTTTATCCTGATCGCTCTGATGTTTAGCGCCAGTATGACCATGCAGGCATTGGGTGGTGTCCTGCAATTGGGTTGGGCGATTTTCCACATCCTGATCATCACCCTGCAGGCCTTTATCTTTATGACCTTGACCATTGTCTATATGGACATGGCGCATAGTGAACACTAACCGAGGCCTTTGTATGAAAGTCTTTTCTCCCAATACGGCGTTAAAAATCAGCTCAAAATGCTCACTTACTATGTGTAAGCTGCGCTTTTTCGCCGATTTTTGCCTTGTCTTGGAAGAAAATCCAATTCATACAAATGCCTCTTAACGAATTTTTAATTTAACTTTTCAACTTTTAACTGTTTAGAAATTTAGGAGACAAAAATGGAACACGCATTACTTTATATCGCCGGCGCTATCATGATGGGTCTGGGCGCGTTGGGCGCTGCGGTTGGTATCGGCGTACTCGGTGGTCGCTTCCTGGAAGGCGCGGCTCGCCAGCCTGAACTGATTCCAATGTTGCGTACCCAGTTCTTCATCGTCATGGGTCTGGTGGACGCGGTACCGATGATCGCCGTTGGTATTGCCATGTATGTCCTTTTCGCCGTTGCCGCGTAAGGTTTGACATCCACTAAACCAACATGAAGGTTCGACTATGAACATCAATCTAACACTCATAGGTCAATCGATTACCTTTGCCCTCTTTGTGTGGTTCTGCATGAAATACGTGTGGCCACCCATCATGGCGGCACTGGATGAGCGTAAGACAAAGATCGCCGATGGTCTGGCAGCAGCGGAAAAGGGTCAGCACGAAGAAGAGCTGGCCAAGCAGCGCGCTGCCAAGACCCTGAAGAAGGCCAAAGATGAGGCGGGTGAGATCCTGGCGGCGGCGCAAAAACGCGCTACCGAGATCGTCGAGGAAGCCAAGGGCACCGCACGCGCCGAAGCCGAACGCATTGTGCATTCCGCCAATGCCGAGATCGAACAGGAAGTGAATCGCGCCCGCGAAGAACTGCGCGGTAAAGTGGTTTCCCTGGCCGTCGCTGGCGCCAGCAAGGTGCTGAAACGCGAAGTCGATGCCAAGGCCAACGAAGATCTCCTCAAGGATCTGGTCGCACAACTTTAAGAGGCGTTGACTATGGCAGAGAAAATAACCATCGCACGTCCTTATGCCCAGGCCGCTTTTGACCTGGCACAGGCTGCCGGTGATCTCAAGGGCTGGTCAGCCATGCTGCAACTCGTGGCCATGGTCGCAGACGAAGCCACCGTGAAGAATCTGATCGGTAACCCCAGCGTGCAGCGTGACAAGCTGGTGAAGCTGATTATCGATATCTGTGGCGACAGCCTCAACGAGGCGGGCAGTAATTTCGTCCGCGTACTCGGTGAAAACAAGCGACTCGATGTGCTGACAGAGATTGCGGTGCTGTATGAACAGCAACGCGCTGAAGCCGAAAAATCGGTCGAGGCAGAGGTGATCTCGGCCTTCAAGTTGAGCGATGCACAGATCGCCCGGTTTGCCGAAGCCCTCAAAAAACGTTTGGGACGTGATGTCCACCTGGTCGCGAAAATCGACGAGTCCATTATCGGCGGCGCCATTGTGCAGGCCGGTGATCTGGTCATCGACGGTTCGGTGAGCGGGCAACTCAACAAATTGTCACACGCGCTGATGCGCTAATCGCCAAGTGATAAAAGGATACTGAAAATGCAACTGAATCCATCTGAAATCAGTGAACTGATTAAAAAACGGGTTGAAAGCTTTGATGTCAAGGTCGAAGCCCGTAACGAAGGCACCGTGGTCTCGCTGGCCGACGGTGTGGTACGCGTGCACGGTCTGGCCGATGTTATGGCCGGTGAAATGCTCGAGTTCCCCAATGACACCTACGGTATGGCCCTCAACCTGGAGCGTGACTCCGTCGGTGCGGTGGTACTGGGTGACTATCAACATATCTCTGAAGGCGACAAGGTCAAGTGTACCGGCCGCATTCTCGAAGTGCCGGTCGGTGAAGCCATGCTGGGTCGCGTGGTGAATGCCCTCGGTGCGCCGATCGATGGCAAGGGTCCGATTGCCGCACAGGGTTCCTCGCCGATTGAGAAGATCGCCCCCGGCGTTATCGCCCGTAAGTCGGTCGACCAGCCCGTGCAGTTGGGTCTGAAATCCATCGACGCCATGGTGCCGGTGGGTCGTGGTCAACGTGAGCTGATCATCGGTGACCGCCAGACCGGCAAGACCGCCGTCGCGATCGATGCGATCATCAACCAGAAAGGCACCGGCGTAAAATGTATCTACGTCGCGGTCGGCCAGAAGGCCTCGTCTGTCGCCAACGTGGTGCGCAAGCTGGAAGAATACGGCGCCATGGAACATACCATCATCGTTGCCGCCACCGCCGCCGACTCCGCCGCGATGCAGTTTATCGCGCCCTATGCCGGTTGCTCGATGGGTGAATACTTCCGTGATAAGGGCGAAGACGCGCTGATCATTTATGATGACTTGACCAAGCAG
>JAHEDB010000159.1 GCA_024641465.1 Chromatiales bacterium
CCTGGAGCTGAGCCTGGTGACCCAGTTTACCGTGGTAGTGGTGGCCTTGCTGACGTCCATCGGTGTGGCCGGGATCCCTGCCGCCAGTCTGGTGGCGATTTCCATCATCCTCGGGGCTATCGGCCTGCCGGCTGAAGGGATTGGGCTGATCCTGGCAGTGGATCGAGTATTGGATATGTGCAGAACGGCGGTGAATATATTTAGTGATGCCTGTGGGGCGGTGATCATTGCCCACACTGAGGGTGAGACAGGTCTTTTGGCGGAAAATCGGGCCTGATACATCCGTATCAGGCACCGTTCTTAAGTTCTAGGCATCCAGCGGTCGCATACCAATCGTGCTATAACCAGAGTCAACATAGGTGATTTCGCCCGTGATCCCGTTGGCCAGGTCTGAGCAGAGGAAGGCGGCGGCATTGCCGACATCCTCAATGGTGATATTGCGGCGTAGCGGGGCGGTCTTGGCCACCTCGTCGAGCATTTTGCGAAAATTGCTGATCCCGGCGGCTGCCAGGGTGCGGACCGGCCCGGCGGAGATGCCGTTGACCCGGATACCGCTGGGGCCGAGATTCTGGGCCATATAGCGGACATTGGCCTCGAGGCTGGCCTTGGCCAGGCCCATGACGTTGTAGTTAGGCATGGCCCGTACCGCCCCCAGATAGCTCAGGGTCAGCAGGGCGCCGTTGCGGCCTTCCATCATCTTGCGACCGGCCTTGGCCAGGGCGGTGAAGCTGTAGGAGCTGATCTCGTGGGCCATATTAAAGCCGGCGCGGGTGACGGAATCGAGGTAGTCACCCTCCAGTTCCTCTTTGGGGGCGAAGGCCACGGAGTGGACGATACAATCCAGGCCATCCCAGCGCTGGCCGAGACCACTAAATACAGCGTCGATCTGTTCATCACTGCTGACATCGCAGGGCAGCACGATATCGGAGCCGAGTTCAGCCGCCATCTTGACGACCCGCTCATGGAGTTTTTCATTCTGGAAGGTAAAGGCCAGTTCGGCCCCTTCTCTGTGCATGGCCTGGGCGATACCCCAGGCGATAGAACGATTGCTGGCCAGACCGACAATCAGAGCCCGTTTACCTTGCAAAAAACCCATATCGAAGTACCCTCGTCTTATTGTTTGCAGAAATCCTGTTGTAAAAGAAACAGGTTTTTATATCGTTACTGGTCCGTTATGATACCGTTCAAAAGAACAAGAAACTAGGGTTAAATCCATACCCTGCAAGCAAGAACACCGAGCCGACGCGCAAATTATAAAACAGATGATCTATCGCCTGATTAGTTTCACCCTTTGCAGCCTGTTGATAAACCATTCTGTGAGTGCGGCTCCTGCGGTGGCCCTGGGTTATACCCCAAAATATTCGCCGGGCTTTACACATTTTGATTATGCCGACCCAAAGGCCCGCAAAGGGGGAAATCTTATACTGTCGGGCTTTGGCAGTTTTGACAGCCTCAACCCCTTCCTGCTCAAGGGCTCACCGGCCGACGGGTTAAATATGTTGGCATTCGAAACCCTGATGGTGCAGAGCCAGGATGAACCGTATAGCCTGTATGCCCATCTCGCTGAGGATATTCAGCTGGCACAGGATCGTCTGTCCGTGACCTTTCGCCTCGATCCGCGGGCCCGATTTTCCGATGGCTCACCGGTGTTGGCCAGTGATGTAAAGTATTCCTTTGACACCCTGAAGAGCGACAAGGCCAATCCCCAGTATCGTTTCTATTGGGCGGATATCCGGCGAGCCACGGTGCTGGCGCCGCGCAAGATCCGCTTTGATTTTGTCCGGGTCAATCCGGAGATCCATTTACTCACCGCGCAGATCCCGGTGTTTGCCCGTAAGTGGGTGGGGATCGAGTCATTTGATAAATTGAGCCGCCGCAAGCCAATCGGCAGCGGGCCCTATACCATCGAGAGTTATCATCTCGGCAAAGACATCACCTATGTGCGTAACCCGAATTACTGGGCGCGTGACCTCAACACCCGGCGCGGCATGTTTAATTTCGATCAGATCATTTATAAATACTACAAGGATGAAACCGTACAATTGGAGGCTCTCAAGGCCGGTGAATATGATTTCCGGCTGGAGAATTATTCCAAGCAATGGGCCAAGGGTTACGTCGGCCCGCAATTTGACAACGGTTTGATCAAAAAGGAATCTCTGCCACACAAGAATATCGCCGGGATGCAGGGTTTTTTCTTCAATACGCGGCGTGATCTGTTCAAGGACAAACGGGTGCGCAAGGCACTGGCCCTGGCGTTTGATTTTGACTGGTCGAATAAAAATCTGTTTTATGGTCAATACACTCGCTGCGACAGTTATTTCAGCAACAGTGATCTGGCCGCGACCGGCTTACCCAGTGGTGATGAGCTGCGGCTGTTGAATAAATACCGCAAGCAGATTGACCCGGACGTCTTCACCGAGATCTGGCAACCCGCACAAACGGATCAACCCGATTCAGTACGACGTAATCTGCGCCAGGCCAAGGCCCTGCTGGCGGCGGCGGGCTGGCGGATCCGCGATGGTGTCCTGAAGAATGACAAGGGACAGGTGTTTGAGTTCGAGGTGATGCTGGCGCAAAAGGGTTTTGAACGGATCCTGGCGCCGTATGCCCATCACCTGCAAAAGCTCGGCATCACGATCCGTTATCGCACCGTCGATGTCTCCCTCTATATTCGCCGTATGCGTACCTTTGATTTCGATGTGATGGTATCGTCCTATTCGCAGTCACAATCGCCGGGCAATGAGTTATATAACTACTGGCATTCGCGTTCCGCCAAACAGGAAGGCTCGCGCAATCTGGTAGGCATACATGATCCGGTGGTCGATGCCTTGATCGATGAGGTGGTGTTTTCACCGGATCGCAAACGACTGGTCACCGCTGTTCACGCCCTGGATCGGGTGTTGTTGCACGGTGAGTATGCGGTGCCAAACTGGTATATCAATGTGCATCGTGTGGCATACTGGGACAAATTTGACAGACCCAAAACGCTGCCACTCTATTATGAGGCGGATTCCTGGGCCGTGAGCAACTGGTGGCGTAAGGCAAAATAACAAAATCATGGCAGCCTATATTTTAAAACGTCTTATGTTGATGATCCCGACCCTGTTCGGGGTGATGCTGGTGACCTTCAGCGTGACCCAGTTTGTACCCGGCGGACCGGTCGAGCAGATGATCAATAAACTACAGGGGCAGGGCGTCGGGCACGAAGCGGTGGGCAGCACCGTGCAACTGTATCGCGGCAATAAGGGCCTGGATGATGAAAAACTGCTCGAATTGAAGACCATCTATGGCTTTGACAAACCGGCCTATCAGCGTTTTTTCAAGATGATGCGCGACTACGCCACCTTTGATCTGGGCGAGAGCTATTTTCACCAGCGCTCGGTGATGGAATTGATCATTTCCAAGTTACCGGTATCCATTACGCTTGGGATGTGGACCTTCTTTCTGGTTTATAGCCTGTGCATCCCGCTCGGTATCGCCAAGGCGATTCGCGATGGCAGCAAGTTCGATGTCATCAGCAGCAGCGTGATCCTGGTTGGTTATGCCATACCGGGCTTTGTGTTAGGCATCTTCCTGCTGGTGCTGTTCGGCGGTGGTAGTTTTTTCGATGTCTTTCCGCTGCGTGGTCTGGTATCGGACAACTGGGGGGAACTGAGCTGGTATGGCAAGATTAGTGATTACCTGTGGCATATTACCCTGCCGGTGGTCTCACTCACTGTGGGCAGTTTTGCGGTGATGACCATGTTGACCAAGAACAGTTTTATCGAAGAGATCCGTAAGCAATATGTCCTGACAGCCAGGGCCAAGGGGCTGACGGAAAATGCCGTGCTCTACAAGCACGTATTTCGCAATGCCATGATCCCACTGGTGACCGGCTTCCCCAGTGCCTTTATCGGCGCCTTTTTCGCCGGCAGCATCCTGATTGAGTCAATTTTCTCGCTTGATGGCCTTGGCCTGCTATCCTACGAATCCATCCTCAAGCGCGATTACCCAGTCGTGTTGGGCACCCTGTATTTATTTACTCTGCTGGGTCTGGTGGCGAAGCTGTTGACGGACATTTGTTATGTACTGGTTGACCCGCGTATTCAATTTGAATCCATGAATAAGTGACAAGATGACGCTAAACACGCAACCCGCAGAAGATTTGACTACCCGCGCCTGGCGACGTTTCAAGGCCAATCGGCGCGGTTACATCAGCTTGTGGATTTTTAGTATTCTGTTTGTATTGAGCCTGTTTGCCGAGGTTCTCAGCCATGATAAGCCACTGATCATTCATTACAACAACAGCTATTATTTCCCCTTGCTCAAGGCCTATCCCGAGACGACCTTTAGTGGTGATTTTGAAACTGAGGCCGATTATACCGATCCCTATGTCAGGCAATTGATCCAGACGGGGAATAACTGGGCGGTTTTCCCCATCAATCCCTATCGCTATGACACCATCAATTACTACACCAAGCACCCCAACCCTTCGCCACCCTCGGCGGACAACCTGCTCGGCACCGACGACCGTGGTCGTGATGTCCTGGCCCGCTTGATTTACGGCTTCAGACTATCGGTATTATTTGCCTTTGTACTGACGATCATCGGTGTCCTGTTGGGGGTGATCGCCGGCGCCCTGCAGGGCTATCTGGGCGGAAGATTTGATCTGTATGCACAAAGGCTGATCGAGATCTGGGGCTCTATGCCGGAGCTCTATTTATTGATCATCTTTGCCTCACTGTTCGAGCCCAGTGTATTGCTGTTGATCATTTTGTTGTCCTTGTTTGGCTGGATGGGCCTGGCGGATTATGTGCGTGCCGAATTTTTGCGTGGCCGTAATATGGATTATGTGACTGCGGCAAAGGCCATGGGGGTGACTAACCGGGCGATCATGTTCCGTCATTTATTACCCAATAGCATGACCCCGGTGATCACCTTTCTGCCATTTCGCATCAGCGCCGCGATCATGGCCCTGACCAGCCTGGATTATCTGGGATTGGGTGTGCCACCGACCACGCCGAGCATCGGTGAGTTGTTGGCTCAGGGTAAGGAGAATATCGAAGCCTGGTGGTTGTCGCTGACCACCTTTGGCCTGCTGGTAGGCACGCTGGTGTTGTTGATCTTTATCGGTGAGGCCTTGCGTGAGGCCATGGACATACGGCGGGGCTGACAATGACAGATAATACACCGCCACTGTTAGTTGTCGATAACCTGTCTGTCGCCTTTGGCCGTGACGAGACCCGTCTGACTCAGGTCGTGCATGGAGTAAGTTTCACTATTGAGCCTGGGGAAAAACTTGCCCTGGTTGGTGAGTCAGGTTCGGGTAAGTCTGTGACAGCGATGTCGATCCTGCAATTGCATGATGCGGGTCAGACCCGCTATCCGACAGGGACGATAAAATTCAATGGCCGCGACCTGTTGCAACTCGACAGACAGACCATCCGCCATGTCCGCGGCAAGGAGATCGCCATGATCTTCCAGGAGCCCATGACCTCGCTTAACCCGGTGTATACCATCGGTGATCAGTTGAGCGAGCCGTTGATGCTTCACCAGGGCATGAACAAATCACAGGCCCGGCAACGTGCGATTGAATTGATGGATCGTACCGGTATTAGCGAGCCGCAAAAGCGTTTCGATGCCTTTGCGCATATGCTGTCAGGTGGTCAACGGCAGCGCGTGATGATCGCCATGGCCCTGGCCTGCCACCCCAAGTTGCTGATCGCCGATGAGCCGACTACGGCCCTGGATGTGACCATTCAGGCACAGATCCTCGAATTGCTGGAAGATCTGCAAAAAGATTTTTCGATGGCGATATTGATGATCACACATGACCTGAACATGGTGCGGCGCTTTGCCGAACGGGTCTGCGTCATGCAACATGGCAAGCTGGTCGAA
>JAHEDB010000160.1 GCA_024641465.1 Chromatiales bacterium
TCCTTGCCTGGGTATGGCTGGAGTGAGGACTGTTATTGGTTGATTTACTGATCATTTAATTGATAAGGAGTAAACATGATGAACAAACTACTGACGATATTGAGCCTGTTTTTGCTGTCCTGTGCGACGGCGTCGGCCCAAAGTGAAATTACGGTATATAAGTCACCGACCTGTGGTTGCTGCAAAAACTGGATCGGTCATCTGCAGCAGAATGGTTTCAAGGTGAAGGCCATTGATATGGCGAATGTGGCGCCCAAAAAAATTGAGTTTGGGATCACCCCACAGACCGCCTCCTGCCATACCGCGATCGTTGAGGGCTATGTCATTGAGGGCCATGTCCCAGCCGACGATATCAAGCAACTGCTCAAGACTCGCCCGAAAAATATCCGGGGTTTGACCGCTCCCGGCATGCCTGTCGGCTCACCGGGGATGGAACAGGGCGGTCAGAAGCAGCCCTATGCAGTCCTGAGTATTGATCAGCAAGGTCAGACCCGCATTTTTGCCAGGCACTAGCTGGTAGTAGATCATAAGCCGATGATTATTAATGCCAAAGTTAGAGTGAAATCACAAATGACGCTAAAGTTTGGCTAATTCCATCCGTATAATACGTATATTAGGTATTCTGCGTTTGGGGAATCACGATGGCTTTGAATGAAAAGGTCCGGGTCACCTGGAATGACCTTGAGGTCGGGCGCAAGCTGCCGTGGGATGTCTACACTGAGAGCGGCAAGCTGTTGCTCAGGGCGGGACAGACCATTCCCAGCCAACAGGTGCTGGACGGTATGCACAAGTATGTGCTGTTTCGCTATGAACACGATGGGGGTACGGCCCACGCCAGAAAGCAGAAGCGCATCAATGTCTTCGCCCTGATGGACAATCTGGTGCTGCGACTGAAAAATATTTTTAACGATATCGATGCCGGTGATGCAACGGTGTTACCGAAGATCGAGCATATGGCGGGTGAGATAAAGCAACTCTGCGAACTGGAGCCCGACGCCACCATTGCAGTATTTCACCTGCCAAACGAATACCCCTATAGCCTGTTTCACTCTATCCAGTGCGCTATCGTCTGCGCCCTGATCATGCAGGAAGAAGGGCTCGATGAGCAGCAGCAGAAAATGATCATCGCCGCCGCCCTGACCGCCAATGTCGGCATGCATGCCCTGCAGGATAAGCTGGCCAAACAGGATGGCATGCTGACCCCGGACCAGGATGATGAGGTTAAGCTGCATCCTGAAAAAAGCGTGCGCCTGCTACAGGCGGTTGGCGTCAAGGACAAGACCTGGCTGGTGACGGTGCTGGACCATCATGAGCAGGGCGGTGGCACGGGTTATCCCCGTGGACTGGTACTGGAACAGATCAGCAAGGGCGGTCTGATGATGGCGGTGGCGGATCGCTATGGCGCCATGGTGACGATGCGGGACTATCGCAAACCGGTTTTCATCAAGGATGCCCTGACGTTGTTTCTGATGGATAAGGGCAAGGCCTATGAAACACGCTATGCACTCTTGTTGATTAAGCAATTAAGCATCTTCCCGCCCGGGAGTTTTGTCAAACTGACCAATGGCGAAATCGCGATTGTCGTCAAGCGTGGGGTCAAGAATCCGATGAAGCCAATCGTCAAAAGTTTTCTCGGCCCCGATAAAAAACGCTATATCAATCCGCTGTTTCGCGAGTGTGGTTTGAATAATTATGAGGTCGATTCCCTGAGTGGCTATGACGCTGGTATCCCGCTCAACTACAGCCATATCTGGGACTATGCCTGAGCGGATTTAGCAGTTTTGTCCTGCCGTGTGCCGTATCTATTATGGCACTGTGGCGCCGGAAATTGACGTCTTTGCCGGCCACCCTGTGAAATAGCTAAAGTTTAAGGTTTTTTTTCCGATTTAATGTAAGACAAATGGAGCAATGATGGAGTCCATCATGAGCGAACGAGTTCGTCTTACAAGGAAAGATCTGCATGTCGGCATGACTGTGCCGTGGAATATATATGACCTCGAAGGCCGTAAATTACTGGCCTCGGGCCAGGTCCTGCGCGACCAGCAAATGATCGACCATCTGTGTCAATATGTCCTCTGTCACGATATACCTGAAACACACGTCGCCCAGAAAGGCTCCCAGGGCAAGCTCAATGTGTTTGATAAAACCCATGACTATATCAATCGCATAGAGAAGATCTTCAACGAACTGGATGAAGGTAAACAGGAGTGCGTTGACAAGATAGCCAGCCTGGTGAAGGATATCCAGGCCTTGTGCGCACGCGAGCCGGACGGGATCCTCGGCGTTATACATCTGGATAACGACTACCCCTATTCACTGTTTCATCCCCTGCAATGCGCCTATCTTTCAGTGATGATCGCACGACGCGCAGGCTTTACCGATGCCGAGTGCCAGGCGCTGGCCGCCGCGGGTATATTAGCCAATATCGGCATGCGTTATACGCAGGAAACATTATCGAAACAACACGGACCGATCAAACCCGAGCAGGACAGGATAGTGAAACAGCATCCGCGAAAGAGTGTTGATATATTGCGGCAAGTCGGTTTTGATAACGAAACTATCATCAATATTATTCTCGAACATCACGAACGCTGCGATGGCAGTGGTTACCCACACGGGTTTAAACGCGACAATATCTGTCGAGGCGCCCTGGTGCTGGCCGTGGCCGATAGCTATGGGGCGATGATCTCCAGCCATAATTACCATGAACCCCTGTTGATCAAGCAGGGCTTGCATAAGTTTCTGGTGGATAAGGGCCAGTTATTTGAAGTGCAGTTCGCCCTGTTGTTGATCAAGGAACTGACCGTGTACCCGCCGGGCAGTTTTGTCAAACTGACCAATGGCGAGATCGCGGTGGTCGTATACAGGGGCAAGATGAGCCCAATGGAGCCCCTGTTGAAAAGCATCGTCGGGACACACGGCGAACAGTACGCCAATCCCCTGGTGCGTGATTTGAGTATTCATGAATACAAGATAGAATCGATCTGCGCCTACCATAGCGAAAACCAGTTGAATTATGGCAAGCTGTGGGGCTATGTATAAGCGGTGTTGCAGTACCGGGTGACTGAAACCCGGCATTAAGAATTATCGAGAAATTCCCAACGATCAAATGCGGTCTGTAATTCCTGCTTGACCTGTTCGAGTCGGTCAAGGGCGGTCTTAATCGTGTCCTTGTCCTGTTGATAGAAATCAACCTGACCGATCTGTTGTTCCAGTTGCTGCTGCTCAGTCTCGAATTGCTCGATTATTTTTGGCAGTCCATCCAGTTCGCGTTGTTCTTTGTAGGCGAGCTTTTTCTTTGCAACCGGGGTGGTGGCGGATTTGTTATCCTGCGATTTAGTTACGGTGTTGGATTTGTTATCGTCACCGGCCGTCTGCCGGGTCTTGCTCTGCCGCAACCAGTCTTCGTAACCGCCGACATATTCATGCACCTCGCCCTCTCCCTCAAAGGCGATGGTCGAGGTGACGACGTTGTCGAGGAAGGCGCGGTCGTGGCTGACCAGCAACAGGGTGCCGTCGTAATCCGACAGCAGTTCTTCGAGCAGTTCCAGGGTGTCGACGTCGAGGTCGTTGGTGGGTTCGTCGAGCACCATCAGGTTGGCGGGTTGTAAAAAGATCTTTGCCAACAGCAGACGATTGCGTTCACCGCCGGAGAGGATCTTGACCGGCGATTCGACCCGTTCCGGTGGGAATAAAAAGTCGCGCAGGTAGCTGATCACATGCCGCGACTGGCCGCGGATCATGACCTGGTCGGTGCCCTCGCTGATGTTGTCACGTACGCTCTTTTCCGGATTGAGGTCGCCGCGGTGTTGATCGAAATAGGCCACCTGTAATTTGGTGCCCATCACGACCTCACCGCTTTGCGGTTGCAGGTCACCGAGGATGATCCGCAACAGGGTACTCTTGCCGGAGCCGTTGGGACCGATGATGCCAATCCGATCGCCGCGCATGATGCGGCTCGACAGGTCATTGATGATGATCTGATCGCCGTATTGAAAATGTACGTGGCGCATATCGGCAACCAGCTTGCCCGAGGTCTCGCTGCTGTTGAGGTTGAAGTTGACCTTGCCCTGTGTGTTGATGCGTTCCCTGGCCTGGCGGCGCATCTCTTCCAGGCGGCGCACCTTACCCTCATTGCGGGTGCGGCGCGCCTTGATGCCCTGGCGGATCCACACCTCGTGTTCGGAGAGTTTTTTATCAAACTTGGCATTGGCGCGGTTTTCGGCCTCGAGCATCTCTTCTTTCTTCACCAGGTAACTTGCATAGTTACCGGGGAAGGAACTCAGCACACCCCGATCCAGTTCGACGATGCGCGTCGCCAGGTGACTGAGGAAGGTGCGGTCATGGGTGATGAAGATCAGCGCACCCTTGTAGTTGAGCAGGAATTCTTCCATCCAGGTGATGGCGGCGATATCCATGTGGTTGGTCGGTTCGTCGAGCAACAACAGGTCCGGCTCACTCACCAGGGCGCGGGCCAGCAATACGCGGCGGCGCATCCCACCGGAACAATCGATGAGCAGTTTATCCGCGTCCAGCTCCAGACGGCTCAATACCGAGTCGACCTTCTGGTTGGCGTTCCAGCCGTCGTGGGCCTCGATCTGGTGTTGCAGCTCGGCAAGGGTGTCGAGCGACACCTCATCGGCGCCGACATGATGCACGGCGTTGTGATAATCCGTCAGCAGTTGGCCCATTTCGCCGAGGCCGGAGGCCACGACCTGATAAATGGTCTGATCGGAATTGGTCGGCACGTCCTGCTCCAGATAGGCGACCTTGAGGGTGTCCTTGCGCCACACCTCACCCTCATCAGGCTCGGCCTGGCGACTGATGACCCGGAACAGGGTCGACTTGCCGGTACCGTTACGGCCCACAAGACAGACTCGCTCCCCCTTGTCGATCTGAAAGTCGACATGCTGTAACAACGGATGGTGGCCGTAGGCGAGGGAGACGTTATTGAGGCTGAGTAATGGCATGGGGCGGGATTGTACACGGTCGAATCATCCGATGATGAAAATTTAATGGCTCAAAATTGAGAATCCATGTGCAAGCCATGGGTATTGAAGTGATGAAAATTAGCCTCGTTTGACGACCTATCTGTTTTTGAGTTTATTGCTATGCTAATAAGTGGGTTGGCAACTACAAAAAATAACAGGGTAACAAAGATAGTAATAGAGTTATCAATAAGTTAGTCCCGAAATATTAGAGCATTTCTAGAAGGCAATAATACAGATGGTCTATCCAGCGAGGGGTTAGTACGTGAAGACACTGCTTTATATCGAAGATAACGCCGATAATCTTAAGGTATTACAGATGATGATCAGGCGTTTGCGCCCTGCCGATGATGTCTTGCCGGCCAGGAACGCGGAAGAGGGCATCGATATCGCTAACAGGATGCTGCCTGATCTGATCCTGATGGACATCAACCTGCCGGGGATGAATGGCTACGAAGCACTCAAGATATTACGTTGTACCAGCATGACCCGCCACATCCCGGTGATCGCCGTCTCGGCCTATGCCATGCAGGAGAACATCCGCCAGGGCCTGGAGGCAGGCTTCGATGCCTACATCACCAAACCGGTCAATATGCAGGTGTTGGATGCCACCATCACCGCCTGCCTGCCCGCGGTCGACATGGTTCAAAGCGGCTGAGTCGGACAGGCTAATCCCCAAAAAATAACTAATTAGTGCGGGAATCGGCCACATCCAGAAAATGGGTAGTGGCCATGGGATCGTTGCGTTCAGTCGCTTGATTACCTCTTAACCTCGCCTCGATCCGCGCCGCCTGGATCTGTTGCCCATCAATAATCTGTGGATAGAGCCGGTATTGTCTGGCGACCTCAAAGGCCTGGCGGCGCGCCAGT